>SLOV01000092.1 GCA_007132345.1 Kiritimatiellia bacterium | reverse complement strand
GAAGACGCGATTTCCGTTGAGCTTGACCCCATTCTGGCGACGGTCCGCTTTTCGGTCGAACCCGACGGCACCGAACTGGTCGTGAATGGCGAGTCGCTCGGGCCGACGCCCGAGGAGATCGAATTGCCGTCGTCCCCGCATGCGATTGAGATACGGAAATCGGGCTACGAACCGTTCCGCGTCAACGTGACCCCGCGGGTCGACTTCCCGCAGGACCTTGCCGTGCGGCTGGAAGCGATCCCGGCGGCGCCGCCCTTGCCGCGCGGCCTGCCCGAGACGATTCGTGCTTCGAACGATTACGAACTGCGCCTGCTGCCCGCGCGCCAGTTTATGATGGGTTCCTCCCGCCGCGAGCAGGGCCGCCGCTCCAACGAGACGCTGCGGGAGGTCCGCCTGACGCGTCCCTTCTATATGGGCACCAAAGAGGTCACGAATGCCGAGTTCCGCGCCTTCCGGCCTGGCCACGACTCGGGTTCGGTGCAGCAGCGTGCGCTCAACCGAGATGCGCAGCCTGTCGTCAATGTGAGCTGGGAGGACGCCGCGCAATTCTGCAACTGGTTGAGCGAGCAGGAGGGGTTACCCCCCGTCTACGAGCAGAGCGACAATCGATGGGTCGCGCGCAGTCCGCTGCCCGACGGCTATCGCCTGCCGACAGAGGCGGAGTGGGTGCTGGCCGCGCGTTTTGCAGGCACCACCAACGCCCTGCGCTTCGCCTGGGGCGACGGCTATCCGCCGCGCGAACGTATCGAGAACTATGCGGATATTTCGGCGCGCGGGATTCTGGCCCACTATCTCACCACCTACAACGATGGGTTCGAAGTCACCGCGCCGGTTGGTTCGTTTCCCCCCAATGCCTGGGGGCTCTACGATATTTCGGGCAATGTCGCCGAGTGGTGTCATGACTTCTACACCATCTACCCCTTCGAGCCAGGGCGCGTGTTCGAGGATCCGCTCGGACCCGACCGCGGCGAGTTTCGTGTCATTCGCGGCGCGAGTTGGCGGAAGTCCAGTATGACCGCTTTACGCCTGAGTTTTTGCGACTACGGTAGAGAAGGGCGCAACGATGTCGGGTTCCGTGTGGTGCGCCCCGCGACGGAGGAGATGAAAGAATGAACAGGTTGCAAGAACGATACCGCTTTTCCCTGTTAGCGATCCTGGCCCTCGGCCTTGGGCTTGGGCTTGGGATGGGCGTCCTGCATCGGCCGGCTTTTGCCGAAGAGGAAATACCGGACCCGCCGGTCGAAGAAGAATCCGGTGAAGAAGCCCCCGACGAGGCCCCCGCCGCGCCCCCGGAGCCAGAAGATGCGGCGCCCCCGCGCGACTTTCGCCCTTCGGAGGAGGTGCCCTTCGATATGGGCATCGATTTCCCCGTCGATATCTGATGGAATGGCCGTCGCATGAAGAAAAGCGGAACGGGGTTCGAGTTTATCTTTCAGGTGGCGGCGCTGTTGGTCTCGGCGCTGCTGGTGCACCTCGTCTATGTGGGGGTCATTCGCCCCGGCGCCGCATCGAGCCTGGCAGAGCAGGCCGCACTGCTCGCCGCCGACCCGGACCATATCGTGGAGCGCTCCTTTTACGTCGTCCTGCGCGACTACGAACAGGAGATCTGTATCATCCTCATGTTCTGGGCCTTCGCCATCATGGGCTATAAGGCCGTGCGGCTGCGCCGCGATCGCGCCCTGCTCGACCGGGACCTGCTCCAGATCGAGGAAGGCATGCGCATCCTGCCCGAAGACACACGCGACCTTTCCCGGCAGCTCGAGGCGCTGAAGCCGGAGGAGCGCGCCTCTCTGCTGCCTCGCGCCTTGCTGGCGGCCCTGCACCGCTTCAGTGCCGCGCCAAGTGTGCAGGACGTTGCCGAAGCGTCCGGCTCCGTCTGCTTGTCCGAAGGCGAGCGCCTCGAATCGGAACTCGCGATGATCCGCTATATCGCCTGGGCCATTCCGTCCGTCGGCTTTATTGGCACCGTGCGCGGCATCGGCGATGCCCTCGGTCAGGCGCACCGCGCCGTGCAGGGCGAAATCGCCGGGGTCACAGAGAGCCTCGGCACCGCCTTCAACTCCACGCTCATTGCCCTGATGATCAGTCTGGTCCTCGTTTTCCTGATGCACCAGTTGCAGTTGGTGCAGGAACGCTTTGTGCTCGATGCCCAGGCCTACTGCGAAGAGAACCTCATCCGCCACCTGCACACCCCCTGATGGAGTTCCGTATGGAGAGGATCGGCGTCGAGATCAGCGATATCGGAGTCCTTGCCGCCGGCGGTGCGCCGCCGGCCTTGATGCCGACCGACGGCGAAGCGCTGGAGAGCCCGGGGATCGCCCTGGTGGCCGGCCGGAAACAGGTGCTTTATGGCGTGGAGGCCCAACGCCAGGCGCGCCTGATGCCACGTCAGGTCAACGACCGCTTCTGGTCGCAACTGGGCACGCATCCGGTCAGTGGACAACCCGCGGGCGCCGCCAACTATGCGGAAATGGCCTTCGCCCATCTCCGCGCGATTCGCGAACGCATCGGGGGGAAGGCCGCGTGGAGCATGGCCACGCCTGCGTTTCTCGATCCGAACCGCCTCGGCATTCTCCTCGGCATCGCCCAGGAGCTGCAGGTGCAGGTGGTGGGACTTTGCAGCCTGGCCGTTGCCGCCATGCCAGCAGAGGAGCCGAACCGGATCGCGTATCATGTCGACGTGCATCAGCACGAAGTCGAACTGACGCGCCTCTCGATCGGAGAGCGGGTCGCCCTCGATAAAACGCAGGTGCTGCCGCGTCAGGGGCACGACGCCCTGATGGACGCCCTTTGCCGGCTTGTGGCCAACGAATTCGTGCGTGCGACAAGATATGACCCCTTGCACCAGGCCGCGACCGAGCAGCAGCTTTATGGGCAACTGCTGGCGATCCTGCGCGAGGGCCGTGCCGACACCGCCTCCAACGTGGAGATTCAGACCGGGCGCACGGCATATGCCATGGCCGTGTTGCCCCAGATGTTGCTCGAAGCCGCGGCCTCGATTCGGGGCGCGATCGTCGAGGCGATCCGCGAGGCGGTCGAGCAGGCAACGGAGCCGTCCGTTTCTCTCTGGCTCTCGCATCGCGCCGTTTGGGTGCCCGGTCTCGTGCAGGAACTACGGGGACTGGCGGGCGTACGCCTCGTGACGCTGCCGCGTGGCGCCGCGGCATTCGGGGCGCTGGCCATGGCGGAGGAGGCCGGGGGCGCGGACGCATCCGGCTCGGTCCCGTTTCTCGTCAGCCGCCTGCGTGGCGCGCCGGGCGTCCCTCCGCCGATACGGGATGGCGAGCCCGAGGAGGCCGACGACACCACTGGTATTTCACCCATCGGCATGCCTCCGGTGCCAGACGACGAGCCGCAACCTGCACCGACCCACCTGCTGCTGGGGCACCGGGCCTGGCCGCTTGCGGACGCGGTCTGGTGGCTTGGCGTCGATGCAGAGGGCACCGGCATGGACGCCGCACGCGATGCGGAGGCCAACCGCCTTTCCCGTCGCCTCGGATCGGTCCGGATGGAGGACGGCGCGGTCCGTTTCCGGCCCGAGCCCGATGCCGTTCTGGATCTCGACGGTCAGCCCGTCCAGGGGCCGGTGCCGCTCAGGCCGGGCGCCGTCTTACGCGCCGAGGGCGTGGTCGGCGAGTGTCGGACGATCGTGGTGGAGCGCGACGCGAACGGATGAGTGCGACGTGGTTGGGGGGAGGCAGGATTGCATTCAGTTAGAGCGCACCAGAGCACGCCCAGCGACAGGATCATGCGCTGACGGGCTCGTATAACTCGCCCCTCCATGCCCAGAAGCGTTCGGTGCGCAAGACTGGAGGGCGGAGTTATTCGGATGGGGAGGAGAGATGGGGGGCGGGGGAGATTTGTGAGTACGAGTATGAGTATGAGTATGAGTACGAGTATGAGTGTGATGAGGATGGCCGCGGGACAGAATACCGGGTTTTTGTGATCGAGACATTCTTCCCTGTGCCGGGAGCGTTACGGCTCCGAGATGTTCGGTTCCTGGCTCTTGGCGCGGGTCTTGATCCGTAGCTCGGGATGATTGGCCGAGACGAAGCTGTGGGGCGGTACGCTTTCCATGAGAAAGACGCTGGCGCCGATCGTGGAGCCGCGGCCAATGACCGTATCGCCGCCAAAGAGCGTGGCGTTGGCATAGATCACCACATCGTCCTCGACCGTTGGGTGGCGCCGAATGTGCTTGATGGGTTTGCCGTGCTCGTCGAGGGGAAAGCTCTTCGCGCCGAGTGTCACGCCCTGATAGAGCTTTACGCGGTTTCCGATGACCGTCGTTTCGCCAACCACCACACCCGTGCCGTGGTCAATAAAGAAGCCGTGCCCGATCGTCGCGCCGGGGTGGATGTCGATGCCGGTCTGCGAATGGGTCCACTCGCTCATGATGCGGGGCACGATCGGCACGTCGAGCTTGTAGAGTTCGTGCGCCAACCGGTGCGACGCAATCGCCAGCACGCCGGGGTAGGCAAGCTGCACTTCGCCATAGCTGAGTGCCGCGGGATCGCCCTCGTAGGCGGCGCGCACGTCTTCGGTAAGCAGCTCGCGCACCGCGGTTAGAGAGGCAAAGAAGTCCTTCATGACACGCACGGACTCGGGGTAGGGCGGTTCGGGCGGTGGGGCGCCCTCGGCGCACGCGGCTTCGCCGAGCCAGCGGAAGGGGACCGCCAGCTCGATTTCCGGACGCAGCAACCCCCAGACCCGGCTGAGCCGACGCATGAGGAAGATGCCGAGATTCTCGCTGGGCACGGAACCCGGCGACATCTTGCCGGGCATCATCACATCCAGCAGCACCCTCAGCGCGTCCACGACGTGGAGGGGGTTGGGGTGCCGTCCCAGGACGCTGCGCGGGGTGTCCTCCGGGCCTCGCGCATAATGACTTTCGAGGGTCTCGACGGTCTTGCAGATGAACTGCCCCGCTGAGGTTTCGTCGCAGGGCGTGGCGTTTGGTTTAGAATTCATATGAGCCGAAAAGTATAGGAGAACGGGGCGTGCCCGGCAAGATGCTTGCGGGATTGATGTTAATCGAGATGCCTCGACTTCGCTCGGCATGACGGGTATGTTTGAATGCGAATCTCATGACAGGCTTCTTCTTCGAATATTCCTTCTGAACAGGGGCCGTGAGCGCGTGAGATGGGTTCCCTCTTTGGTTCGATTCCCCACCACTTCGAGAGTTCAACGGAAACAGTATGAGCAGAAAAATCTGGAGTCTGATTGCCCTCGTGGCACTGGTCGCGCTGGGGCTCGTTGCCTGGAAAGCTTTCCGGGCGGAAGAGTTCACCCATCGCCTGGTGATCGAGTGGATCGAAGCGTCGACCGGGCTGCATGCCTCGATTGACGAGATGGAGTCGAACCTGCGCGAGCGCTACCTCCGCATTCACGGCCTCACGCTCACCAATCCAGAGCACTTTGTGGAGCGCGAAGCGTTCGTCATCGAGTCGGTCTATGCCGAAGCCACCTGGCGCACCTTGCTGGGCCGCGATCAACATTTCCCGAAATTGCATCTCCGGATCGACCGCATCCAGGTGGTACGCCACCCGGACGGCACGACGAATCTGGATGGCCTCAATCAGGGTGAACCGCTCTTTGGCGCGGCACCGTCGCTGCGCGCTTCGCCTTACGCCGGCCTGGCCGTCATCGGTGTGCAGGCCGCGCCCGGCGAACTGCCGCCGCCGCCCGATTTGAAGATCGACGAACTCCGTATCTACGTCGGCGCCGTCCGTTTCGTCGATTACACCATGGGGTCGCGCGGCAAACCGATGACAATCGACCTGGCCGTGAACGAGGAGCGGACCTACACGGACGTTACCGACCTTGAGCAGGTACTGGGCGAGATGGTGGCGAGCCTGGCACTGGAGGCGCTCCCCCGCAATCTCGGCACGCTGATCCCCGTTGCCATGGAGCAGTTGGAAGAGGCGGCCCCGGAGATTATGCAGGGTATACGTGAACTCCTTGGCGGCTCCCGCCGGTCCCGTCGCGAGGAGTAGGGCAACGTGTGGTCAGCCGCCCGTTTGCGCCTTCTTCATTCGCTTGCGTGCGTCGAACTCCGGCGCCTCCTTGACGCACATGCCCAGGATGCGCATCGACTCCTTGAAAAAGCGGAACCCCTGCCGCTGCACCTCCGCGGGCTGCTGGCCGACGTCTGACCAGCCGGGGGTTGTCAGGTCATCTGGCGGCAGTGCCAGTGCGTCCCAGTGCTGGAAGAGCCGGCCCCAGTCGCTTTGCAGTACTTCGTCCATCAGCTTCTGGTGCGTGGGATACCAGAACGAATCGTGGTAGAGCACGCTGGCCATGTAGGACCAGGGTGCGAGCACGGTTTTGAGCGACCACTCGATCGGCTTCTTCAGCGAGCCCCAATAGATCTTATGCTGCATGCGGCTGGCGAAGGTCATCTTCTTGAACGGCCCCACGAAATTCCAGTTCTCGTCGAGCGCCTCCAGGTCGCCGACGACCGGGATTTCGCGCGGATCGCCGCAGCCAAGCCCGCGTTCGTGGGCCAGGCGGATAAACTTGATGTCCTTGAGCGGGTCCATGCCCATGAGCCGGGCGGAAATGGCGTCGATGGCGACCTGATCGGCGGAGGCGAGCAGCACGTTCTTGACGTGGGGCGTCATGCAGCGCGGCCCGGGTCCGTCGCCCGCGAAGGTCCCGTCCATGACGGCGAAGACGCCGGGGTGGATCTTCTTCTGGATCATCAGCAGGTCGACCAGCGTTTCGTGGATCACCGGATGGGTCCAGTGCCGATGCTCGTTGAGCAGTCCGCCGAAAGCGTTCTTCATGGCGCCGGTCATGGTGGTGAAGATGTGCGTCTTGACCGTCGGCAGATGGATGATGTTCTCGCCGATAAAGCGGCGGGGGATCATGAAGCCTTTGGGATAGACTTCGTTGAGGCATAGAAACTCGTTCGCGAGGTCGCCGACGGCGTCTCGCACGTGAATCCATTCCTCGTCGCCTTCGTAAAGGTGGACATTCCGCAGGCCATGCGCGTCGGTGACGTTGATCTGTTTGTTTTCGCGTTCGCCGAGGTGGGCATCGATGACGACGGTACGGTTATGGCACCCATGGATCAGGGCGGGGTCATAGCCGTCGCGCTTCATGGCGCGGACGACGCCGTCGAGTTGCCAGGGGGTGGTCGAACTGCCGGGGAAGAAGAAGTGCCAACTGATGTTGATCTTGAGGGCGGTATCGACGTCTTTGGCGATGGTTTCCTGGTAGCCTGCCAGGTTCATGAGGCGGTGGTAATCCTCGAGGACGGTGGCCGGCGAGGTCTTGACGATGGCGACGGGGTGTTGGCTCATGCGGCGTATGTTGCACAAATCGGGCGGGGAGGCAAATCCCGTTTGGCTGCCCCGATTCGCGCGCTGTAAGCTGTGTAGATTTTTCCCCGGGGCAAGATTTGGGGAAGGTTCAGACCCTGTCGGCTAACGGGGCTGCGGCGGACGGGATTCATACGGGAATAGATGAATAGTCCCTGTAGTGTTGTTTTGGTTGTTTGACATGGCGACGCGCAAACACCTTTGCCTTCGGCTATGATGGTCGGGAGCGCGCCTCTACGGCATGCTCACTACTCATGAAGCTTTAGACGATTGACAGTTTGAGTTCTGCCCCCGCAAAAATAGTGCCATGCAAAGCTGGAAATGAGACGGTTCGGAATCTGTCCGGCGATGTGGGCCTCGCTTGCGTACGCCGACCACCGCAAGCGCAGAAGAGCATGGAAGACGCAATGGGGTATCGTAGTCGCTTAGAGTCATCTCCTGAGACGGTTCAGGATCTTGTCCTCGCCGCGGCGCGCCGTTTGGAGGAGGCGATGAATCTATTTCTCGCCGGAAAGAACCATGCGGCGATCTATGTTGCCGGGCTCTCGGCGGAGATGTACCTGAAGACGGCATGCTATTTCGTCGGGGGTGCGGCGCCGGGAGATCCAACGGACGCCCTGTTGGCTGCAGCTCGTCCTCATCCTCGAAGAAACCCGCCTCCTTTTCGGGCGGGCTTTGAGTCTGGCCATGGGCTCTGGTTCTGGACCCAGGAGCTTATGGCTAGACGGGCAAGACGACGACTTCGGAGAGTCCCGAACCGATTCGTGCAGATTTCGGCCGCATTGTATCTGGATTGGTACATCGAGATGAGGTACCGTCCGGGGTGTGCAACTGGCGATGAAGCAGCTCGCTTCCTGACCCAAGTTGAATGGCTTGCGAACAATCATGCAGTGCTGAGGAGATGACGTCATGCCAGTTCGAGAAGGACCGTTGAGAAAGATCGGCGTCCCGTCTGAAGAGGAGTTGCGCAAGCTTCTTGAAGAGGAGTTTAGACACCCGAAAGAATATGGCGAACCGGTGATCATCATCGAGCGCCCAAGCAGGGCTACGACGCACCTCTACGTGATCTGGACACGCTGGGCAGATTTGGAGCAAGTCGTCCGATCGAGGATCATTCTTGACGCTTACCAGGCTACGAAGGGCGACGAGGAAATGTTGCAAGTTACTGTCTCGATGGGGCTGACTCCAGAAGAGGCCAATCGTCTGGGGATCGGATAGTTTCAGCCATTCTTCTCTGGCCCCGGATCTGCTTCTGCACTGACTCATTGGTCCGCCCAGGCCCAGACCGGGCGAAAAGCCGAATCGCAACCGGAAAAAATCTTTGCAAGGTTCGTGGGGCGGGCGCACTGTGTGCGGTTTCATGCACCTGCCCAGTTCCTTCTTTCTCGCCCTGAAATATCTGAAGCCGAAGCGGACCTTCCTCTCGGCGGTCACGGTGATTTCCGTCCTGGGTGTGACGCTGGGCGTGGCGGTTCTCATCATTGTGCAGTCGGTGATGAACGGCTTCAACGACATGTGGCGCGAGAAAATCCTGGCGTTCAACGCGCATATCCTGGTGGAAGCGTACGAGCCGATCCCGGACGCGGAGGACCTCTTCGAAACGATCGCCGCCAACCCCGACGTTGTGGGGGTGTCACCCTTCGTGCGGGGCCTGGTGTTTGTGCAGGCGGGGGATCGGGTCGCGACGCCGCTGGTGTTCGGGGTCGATCCGGACCGGGAGCGGCAGGTGAGCCAGGTGCCGAAGCATATCGTGCGCGGATCGTTCTCCCTGGAGGACGACGAGACGGTGCTGGGCGCCGATCTGGCGCGCGAACTGGGCGTGAGGGTGGGGGACACCCTCCTGGTGCACGCGCCGCACCATTTCACGCAGCCGGACGAGTTTGCCCTGCCGGAAGAGCTGACGGTCTCGGGCATCTACGAGTTGGGCATGTTCGAGATCGATATCGGCTATCTGCTGACTTCGCTCTTCACGGCGCGCGAACTGACCGGGCTGGATGCGGGCATGCACGGGATTCAGGTGATGACGCGCGACCCGTTGCAGGTGCGCGGGCCTGCCCTGGCCCTGCGGGAGGCGCTGGGGCAGCGGTTCCTCGTGCGGACCTGGGAGGACCTGAACCGGCAGCTCTTCGCGGCGCTGCGCGTGGAGAAGAACCTGATGTTCATGCTGATGCTCTGCATTACGCTGGTGGCGGCGTTCAGTATTACCAATACCCTGATCAATGTGGTGGTTCAGAAGACGAAGGAGATTGGGTTGCTCAAGTCGGTGGGCTTCACGTCGGGCAGCGTGATGCGCATTTTCGTCTGGCAGGGGCTCTTGCAGGGATTGCTCGGCACCGTGCTGGGGACAGGGCTGGCGCTCTGGTTTCTGGCGTACCGCAACGATATCCTCGGATTTCTGAACCGGCGCATGGGCGTCGAGCTGTTACCGAAAGAGTTATATCACCTCAGCGAGATCCCGGCGTCGACGTCGCGGCAGGATCTGCTGCTGATTATCGGATGTGTATTGGTGATCTGCACGCTGGCGGGGCTGATTCCGGCCTTCCGGGCGGCGCGCCTGGAGCCGTCGAGGGCGTTGCGCTATGAGTGAGACCCCTTCCGATCTGGAACCCGGCACCCCGCTGATCCGGCTGGAGGAGGTGCACAAGACCTATCGCATCGGCAAGACAGAGGTGCGGGCGGTGCGCGGCGTGACCATGGAGGTGCGGCTGGGCGAGGTGCTCTGTATTCAGGGGGCCAGCGGTGCCGGGAAATCGACGCTGCTGCATGTGGCCGGTTCGCTGGACACCCCCACAAAGGGGCGCGTCTTCTATGCCGGCGAGGATGTCTATGCCATGAGCGAGTACCGGCGAACCGGGCTGCGCTGCCGGAAACTCGGTTTCGTCTTCCAGTTCTACCACCTCTTGCCGGAATTGACGGTGCTCGAGAACGTGGTGCTGCCGTCGCTCAGCACCTGGGCGGGACTGCATCGCTACCGGGCCACGCGCGAGCGGGCGGAGTCGCTGCTGCGGACGGTGGGGCTGGGCGACCGGCTGCTGCACCGGCCGATGGAACTTTCGGGCGGGGAACAACAGCGGGCCGCCCTGGCGCGCGCGCTGATTAACGACCCCGATGTGGTGCTGGCCGACGAGCCGACCGGCAATCTCGACTCGCGCACCGGAGAGGTGGTCCTGGACCTGCTCTTCCGCCTGGTGCAGGAGCGCCGCCGCACCCTCGTGCTGGTGACCCATAATCGAGAGGTCGCCGAGCGCTGCGACCGCAATCTGGTTTTGCAAGACGGTCGTCTTGCGTGATAGGGAAGGACCTTGAAGAAGGGCCCGGTAGGTCCGTGGATAGAGAAGAAATATGAAGATTTATTTAAATGGCGAGATGGTTCCGGAGGCAGAGGCCAAGGTTTCGGTTTTCGATCACGGCCTCCTCTATGGCGATGGGGTGTTTGAAGGCATTCGCGCTTACAACGGACGTGTCTTCAAGTTGGACGAACACGTGGAGCGCCTTTACATGTCCGCCAAGGCGATCTGTCTGGAGATCGGCATGAGCCCGGCGGAGATGAGCCGTGCGGTGGTACAGACCTGCAAGGCGAACGAGCTGCGCGATGGATATATCCGGTTACTCGTGACCCGCGGTGTGGGGACGCTGGGGCTGAATCCGTATCACTGCAAAGAGGCGCAGGTCATCATCATCGCCGCCGATATTCAGCTTTACCCGAAGAAGCTCTACGAAGAGGGGCTCACGGTCGTGACGCTGGGCACCATGCGCAATGTGCCGGAGGCGGTGAACCCACGAATCAAGAGTTTGAACTATCTGAATAATGTCCTGGCCAAGATCGAGGCGGTGAATGCCGGCGTGGCGGAAGGGATCATGCTGAACGCTCACGGTCACGTGGCCGAGGCGACGGGCGAGAATATCTTCGTGGTGCGCGGCCGCACCTTGCGGACACCGCCCCCGTGGTGCGGTGCACTCGAAGGGATCACACGCAACACGGTCATGGGGATTGCGCGAGAAGCGGGCTATGAGGTGAAGGAAGACGTGATTAACCGCTATGACCTCTACGTGGCGGACGAGGTCTTTCTCACTGGCACGGCGGCGGAGATCGTCGGTGTGGTGCAGGTCGACCGTCGCACCATCGGCGGCGGTCAGCCGGGGCCGGTCACGCGGGAATTATCCGCCGCCTTTTCGACGTATGCTTGCAGCAACGGCACCGATATCGAGTAAGGTGATACGCGAGCCGTTCGACACCGCTAGGAATGAATTTCTCACCACAGCGGCCTGGAGCTGAAACATGGTATGCGAGCAATGCGGGAAAAAGCCCGCGACCGTACATTTGACGCAGGTGATTGACGGAGAAGTGAAAAAACTGCACCTCTGCGAGTCGTGCGCTGCGTCGACCGGTTTCGACCTGCCCGGCAACCTGTCGGTGACAGATATTTTGCTCGGCATCGACGGCGACTCCGCACTCACCACAAAGCCGGTCGCCAGCTTGCAGCGGAGTTGTCCGACCTGTCACATGCGCCGCTCCGACTTCAAAAAGGCAGGCCAGTTCGGCTGTCCCGACTGCTACGAGACCTTCCGGGAAGAGTTGAACCCGCTCCTGCGCGCCATGCACCATGGGGACCGGCATGTCGGCAAGATTCCGACACGGCAGGGCGTCGCCGTCCGCACGAATGCGGAGTTGGCCGAGTTGGAGGGGCGTTTGAAGGAGGCGATTGCCTCAGAGCGCTTCGAAGAGGCTGCGCGCATTCGCGACACGATCCGTGCCTGTCGGGCGCGCCTTGGGAAGGCAGAAAGCGGGGAAGAGGCGTGAACCTCGAGACGATTTTGCAGGGCCGCTCCTCCTGGGTCGGAAGCGCCCGCGATCCAGGCCCGCTCGTTAGCAGCCGCATCCGGCTGGCTCGTAATCTGAACGGACGCTTCTTTCCCTCGTGGGCGGAAGACGCCGAGCGGAGTCGGATCTGGAAGGAATTGAGCGAGTTTCTGCCCGGCCTGGATGTATTACACCCGGCGGCGGCCGTCGAAATGAGCGAGCTGGCCGACATCGACAAAGAGATTCTTTTCGAACGGCATCTCATCAGTCGCGACCACCTTTCCAAGGGGGAGGGCAGCGGCTTTGTGGTTCGCGAAGACGAGCAGGTCTCCGCTCTGGTTAATGAGGAGGACCATTTCCGCCTGCAGGCGATGTTGCCCGGTCTCAACCTGAGCGGAGCCTGGGAGCTGGTTGACGCCCTGGACAACCAGATCGAGGAGCGCGTGACGTACGCCTTTTCGCCCCGGCTCGGCTACCTGACGGCCTGCCCCAGTAATGTCGGAACCGGGATGCGCGCCAGCGTGATGCTTCACCTGCCAGGGCTGGTCCTGCTAAACGAAATGGGGCCCATCATCAAAGGCATGGGAAAGATCGGATTGGCCGTGCGCGGATTGAAGGGAGAAGGCACTGAGGCGAACGGGCATCTCTTTCAGATTTCGAATCAGATCACGCTGGGCCAGAATGAGGCCGATATGGTCTCCACCCTTGAGCAAATCGTGCTCGAAGTGGTCGAACATGAGACAAATGCGCGCGAACGCCTCATGCAGGACCAGGAAATGCTGGTTCGCGATCAGGCAGGGCGCGCCTTCGGGATTTTATCCAGCGCGCATTTGATGCAGTCGAAAGAGGCATTGGATTTGCTCTCGAATTTGCGCCTGGGCATCGATCTCGGTATATTGCCGGGTCTGGAGGGCCTGAATGTCGACGAGTTGTTGCTCTTGACCCAGCCAGCGCATTTGCAAAAGATTGAAGGGAAGCCATTGAAACCGAAGCAGAGAGACTCCGCGCGCGCCACGCTGATACGGGACGCCTTGGCGCGGGCAGGAAAGCCGGGCCGAAAACCCCGCACTTAATCGGAAAGCCTTATGAATAACTTTACCCCTCGCGCTCAACAGGTTCTTCAGCTCGCCCGCAAGGAGGCAGAGCGGTTCAATCACGGATATGTCGGAACGGAACACCTGCTCCTCGGCCTTCTTGCTCTGGGGCAGGGGGTGGCCGTCAATGTTTTGCAGAAGATGGGGCTCGACCTGCCCTCTGTCCGGTTGGAGGTCGAGAAGGCCGTCAATGTCGGGCCTGAAACCAAGACGATGGGCAATGTGCCCTTCACCCCGCGCGCTAAGAAGGTGCTGGCGCTCGCCGGGAGCGAGGCGCGCGCCCTGAACCATGCCTATGTCGGCACCGAACACATCCTGCTCGGCCTTCTGCGTGAAGGTGAGGGTGTTGCGGCCAGAGTGCTGAAGAACCTCTCCGTGGATCTCGAAAAGACCCGCATCGAGATCATGAAAGAGCTCGACCCCAACTTCGAGCCGGGTGCCGACATGCCGGAGCCCGAGGCGGAACCGGCCGGCGGCCCACGCGATGCCAAAATGCCCGCGCTCTCCACCTTTGGCCGGGACCTCACCGAGCTGGCCCGTAAAGGCGAGCTGGACCCGGTGATCGGCCGTGCGAACGAAATCGAGCGCGTCGTTCAGATTCTCTGCCGTCGCACCAAGAACAACCCCGTGTTGCTGGGCGAGGCGGGCGTCGGCAAGACCGCCATCGCCGAAGGCTTGGCACAGTGCATTTCCGGCGGCGAAGTGCCCGAATTGCTGCGCGACAAACGGGTCATTACCCTTGACCTCGCCCTCATGGTCGCTGGAACCAAGTATCGTGGCCAGTTTGAAGAGCGCATCAAGGCGGTCATGGACGAAATCAAGCGCGCCAAGAACATCATTCTCTTCATCGACGAGCTGCACACCATCGTGGGCGCGGGCTCCGCGGAGGGCGCCATGGACGCCTCCAACATCATCAAACCCGCACTCTCCCGCGGCGAGTTGCAGTGTATTGGTGCCACTACGCTTAATGAGTACCGCAAATTCATCGAGAAGGATGCCGCCTTGGAGCGTCGCTTCCAGTCGGTCATCGTGCGCGAGCCATCCGTCGACGAGACGGTTCAAATCTTGCGTGGGCTCCGTCCCAAGTACGAGGAGCATCACCACGCGAAGATCACCGACGAGGCCCTGCAGACCGCCGCCGAGCTGTCGGCCCGCTACATTTCTGACCGGTTCCTGCCGGATAAAGCCATTGACGTGATGGACGAAGCAGGCGCGCGCGCCCGCATCTCGGCGATGACCCTGCCCGCCGGCATCAAGGAGCAGGAGCGGGAAATCGAGGAAATCCGCGAGCGCAAGGAGGCCGCCATTCGCGCGCAGCAATTCGAAGAGGCCGCCTCGTTCCGCGACCAGGAGCGTGCCGCCCGCGAGCAGCTCGAAACGCAGATGACGGAATGGCGCAAGGAACGCGACGAAAAGGTGGTCACGGTGACCGCCGAAGACCTGATGATCGTACTCTCCAAGTGGACTGGGATTCCGTTGACGAGCATGGAAGAGAAGGAAATGTCGCGCCTGCTCAAGATGGAAGAAGAGCTGGACCGTCAGGTCGTGGGGCAGGTGCCTGCCGTGAATGCCGTGGCCAAGGCGTTGCGCCGTTCGCGCGCCGATCTGAAAGACCCGCGGCGTCCGATCGGCTCCTTTATCTTCCTCGGGCCGACCGGGGTTGGAAAGACACTGCTGGCCAAAGAGCTGGCGCGGTTCATGTTCCAGGACCCCGATGCGCTTATTCAAATCGACATGTCCGAGTACATGGAGAAGTTTGCTGTCTCCCGGCTCGTCGGATCGCCACCCGGCTATGTCGGATATGAAGAGGGCGGCCAGCTCACCGAGCGGGTGCGCCGCCGGCCTTACTCCGTAGTGCTGTTCGACGAAGTCGAGAAGGCGCACCCCGAAGTAATGAACATGCTGTTGCAGATCCTCGAAGAGGGCAAACTGACCGACAGCCTCGGCCGCGCGGTCGACTTCCGGAACACCGTCGTCATCATGACCTCCAACCTCGGCGCCGATTTCATCACCCACGGCACCGCCCTCGGCTTCGGCGAGCAGACCAGCGACGCCTCCTACGACAAACTGAAAGACCGCATGCTGGAGGAGTCGAAGCGGGTCTTTAAGCCGGAACTGCTCAATCGGCTCGACGATGTCATCGTGTTCCGTCAGCTCGAGAAGAAGGATGTTGAAGTCATCCTGCTCATCGAGGTCGACAAAGTGAAAACGCGTCTGGCCGCCCGAAAGATCGACCTGCACATGACGCCGTCCGCGATCGAGTTCCTGATCTCGAAAGGGTATGATCCGCATTACGGGGCCCGGCCCCTGCGCCGCGCCGTGGAGCGTTATCTGGAGGACTCCCTTGCGGAGGAGATCCTCAAGGGCAACATTCACGCCTCCGAATCGGTCGAAGTGGCCGCAGAAGGGGATGCGCTCAAGTTTAATCAACTCGCGAGTACCGGCTGAAGCAGCCGTCGGCCGCGCTGCCCAGTGTCGGCGCGCGGCAACCGCCCCAGACTTGTAAATCGGAGGAGAAATGCCCGCCACGACCGCCAAATACGAAATGCCCCTGGTGCACCCCGCCGTCGGCACAACCCTGACGGTTCTGGCCGGTATTTCTTTTCAAGTCACCTGCATCCTGTTGCCGCTGGTAGGGCCCGCAGGCGCCGTGACGCCGCACGCCCGGCAGAACTTCATCGCCTTCCTGGCCGTGCTGCTGGTGACCTTGCTCTTGTCCGTCGCGGCCACTTTCTCGAAGCTGGCGCGCCGCGAGGTTGACGGCAGCCCGCTTCCGCTGTTCTCCATTACGCTCAGCGGCCTGAGCCTCTTTCTTCTGGTCGCGCTTCTGCTCGGCTTGCTGAAGATTTGAAGCGACTGATTTTCTATTGCTTCCGCCGGGCATCCTGCTAGTTTACGCGCCATTGAGCGGGAAGTGGTGTTTTCCCCCGCCAAACTTCAATCAGGAGCGAGAATCGAATGAAACAGCTTTTTTCTTTGGGTGTGATGTGCGGACTGCTGGTGGCGGGGTTGCCGTTGGGCGCCCAGGCAGCCGAGGAGGGGGACGACCTCTTCGCGCGCGCACCGTGGACCATGACGCTTGGCCCCGGCTTGTCGAAGTTCGAGGGAGATTACCTGCTCAAGGACAGCTTCTTCATCGACGCCCGTGTGGCGTACTATTTCAATCCCTACTTTGCCCTCGAGCTGGACGTGAACCTCTTTCCCAGCATGAGCAATCGCACCTTCGATGACGGCCGCCGCGAGTTGGACGGCAGCCTCTGGGGGTTCCGCACCAGTCTCGACGGCCTCCTGCACTTGCGGAATGCGGAAGACCTGCATTTCGATCCTTACCTGGCGGCCGGTCTCGGCTTCTTCTTCTTCGAGGAGGACCCACGCGGCGGCCAGGTTCAGCTCATGGCCAACGCGGGCGGCGGCGTGATGTGGCACTTCAATAACAGTTGGGCGGCCCGCGCCGACCTGCGCGGAGGCATCGCCGGGAGCCGCACCGAAGCCATGGGCCTCGCCACCCTGGGGGTCGTGCATCGCTTCGGCGCCGACCTGCCACGCATGTACACGGTCGCCGGTGGCGAACTCGACAGCGACGGCGACGGCCTATCGGACGCCTACGAGCGTATGATCGGAACGGATCCGTTTAATCCCGATACCGATGGCGACGGCCTGACGGACGGCGAGGAAGTCCTCATCTATGGCACCGACCCATTGAATCCGGACACGGACGGCGACGGCCTGACCGATGGCGAAGAAGTCCTGATCTATGGCACCGACCCGCTCAATTGGGACACCGACGGCGGCGGCGTCAGCGACGGGCACGAGGTGATCGAGGATGGGACTGACCCCCTCGACCCGACAGACGATCTGCTGCTCTACTCGCTCAACATCGAGTTTGATTACGACAAGGCCATCATTCGCGAGCACGACCACTTCGACCTCGACCTCATCTCCCGCGTCCTGCGCCGCGACCCCGGTTCCACAGCCCGCATCGAGGGCCACGCCGATCAGCGCGAGCGCTCGTCGCGCGCCTACAATCTCGACCTCTCCCGGCGCCGCGCCGAAGCCGTCAAAGCGCACCTGGTCAGCGTCCGCGGGATTGAGGCCAACCGCATGACCACGGTCGGGTACGGCTTCGACCGGCCCATTGCGCCGAACGACACCGAAGAGAACATGCAGCGAAACCGTCGCGTTGAAGTCTACATTCGTCGCTCCGGCGATGTGGGCGATTGGCCCACCGATCTGCTCCCCGCTCCCGCGGATCGCGCACCCCCGGTCTGGACCACGCCGCGCCCGACACTGCCCGAACGGTCGCTCTCGGACATTCCGTTGAAGTAGGTCGGCGCTGTCAGGAACCCGACCGCGTCACCAGAATCTTGGCCGCAGCGGCGCGCCCCAGCGTGACGAGTTCGCCGTCCGCCACGCGTAACGTGACCGCTTCGGCCATGCGGTCCTGTCCCAGCACCTCTAGTTCTGTTCCGGGTGTGAGCCCGACCCGATCGAGATACTGCAAGAACGCGGGGTCCTGATCGACGATCCGCGACACGGCAACCGCTTTGCCTTCCGAGACCTCGGTCAGGCACATGCCGTCCTGCTCCGGTAGCGCACCGCTCGCATCCGGTATGGGGTCGCCGTGCGGGTCGACCCGCGGGAAATTCAGGATCCGGTCCATCCGTTCGAGAACCCGATCGGAGATCACGTGCTCCCACTGCTCGGCCTCCTCGTGCACTTCCGACCAGTCGAGCCCGAGGACCTGCACAAGAAAAAGCTCCACCAGCCGGTGCCTGCGAAGCACATGCATGGCGAGTTCCTCGCCCCCCGCCGTCAGGCGAAGGCCATCGCGCGGTTCGTAGCGAATCAGGCCCGCCTTATTCAGGGTCTTGGCCATGGTCGTCGCCGTGCCGGGCGTGACGCCCATGACCGTGGCAACGCGGCCCATGGGAATCAACTCATCCGTCTGCTGCTGCTCCAGCCAGATGGTTTTCACGTAGTTTTCGACCGTCACGCTCGCCATAAAACTCTCCTCACTGGGCCAAAGATAGGCTTGCAACCAGACCAGGGGCAAGGCTAGAGTTTGACGAATAAAAATGAAAAATTGGATATTTCATCGAAAAGAATCGAGTCCTATCAGGGCACTGTGTCACCGCTGGTTTCTGCTGCCCCTGGTGAGTCTGCTGGCGGGCTGCGGACAGCCTTCCGTCGAGCCGGTGGGCGAGTGGCCCGATCCCTATCGGATCGTCGCGACCACCGGCATGGTGGGCGATCTGGCCCGGCGGGTGGCGGGGGATCGTGCCACTGTTCGCATCCTAGTCGGGGAAGGTGTGGACCCTCACCTCTTCATGCCGACGCGTAGCGATGTGGCGGCCCTGCTCTCGGCGCATGTTGTTTTCTACAACGGCCTGATGCTCGAAGGGAAGATGGCCGAAACGCTCGCACGCATCGGCAAAGACGAAAGACCGGTCATTGCCGTGGCGGAAAAGATCGATGCCAGGGTCCGGCTGGAAGAGGAGCCGGGCCAGCACGACCCACATCTCTGGATGGATGTGGGGCTATGGTCCCAGGCGCTCGACGTGGTGGTGGAATCCCTTTCGGCCCTCGACCCCGCGCATGCAGCCCATTACGCGGAGCAAGGCGCCGAAGCCCGCGCCGAGTTCGCGGAACTTGACGACTATGTGCGCCGTGTCATCGCCTCCATTCCCGAATCGAGCCGCATTCTCGTAACGGCCCACGATGCGTTTCAGTATTTTGGCCGGGCCTACGACATCGAGGTCGTCGGCATTCAAGGGATCTCCACCGAATCGGAAGCAGGCCTGGAAGACATCAACCGGCTGGTCGATCTCCTGGTGCAGCGTCAGATCCCGGCGGTCTTTGTGGAGTCGAGTGTGGCCGATAAGAACGTCAGGGCGTTGATCGAAGGCGCTCGTGCGCGCGGTCATGCCGTGCGCATTGGCGGCACGCTCTTTTCCGATGCCATGGGGGCTGCCGGCACCTATGAAGGCACCTATGTCGGCATGCTCGACCACAATGCCACGGTCATTGCCCGGGCCCTGGGCGGCGAGGCCCCCGCGCATGGTTGGCGCGGGCGCCTGCGGGGAGGTCCCCATGCTCTGGACTAATCGGGACCGCGCCGCCGCACTCCCCACCCCCGTGCCGGCGGACGGCCGCGCCGACGGCCGGGAGCACCCCTCGAATGCACCCCTGAGCATTCACGACATGACGGTGGCCTATCACCACAAACCGGTTCTCTGGGACATCGACTACAACGCTGTGGAAGGCGCCCTCATCGGCATCGTGGGGCCAAATGGCGCGGGCAAGAGCACGTTGATCAAGGCGGTTCTCGACCTGGTCCCGCGGGCCTCCGGCCGCGTGCGGATCTTCGGGAAACCCTATGCCCGGCAGCGCCACCGGGTGGGCTATATGCCCCAACGCGAAAGCGTCGACTGGGATTTTCCCGTCAGTGCGCTGGATGTCGTCACCATGGGCCGCTACGGACAGATCGGCTGGTGCCGCCCGGTGACGCGGCGGCATCGCCACGCCGCATTGGAGGCCCTCGACCGGGTCGGCCTGGCGGACCTCGCGGGCCGACAAATCCGGCAACTGTCCGGCGGGCAGCAGCAGCGTGTCTTCCTGGCCCGCGCCCTGGCCCAGGAGGCCTCGATCTATTTTATGGACGAACCCTTTGCCGGCGTCGATGCCGCTACGGAAAAGGCGATTATCGCCCTGCTGCAGGACCTGCGCCGGGCCGGACGTACCATCGTCGCGGTGCATCATGACTTGCAGACGGTCACCGACTATTTCGATCACGTGCTGCTCCTCAACATGCGAATCGTCGCGGCCGGCCCCACGCGCGAGGTCTTCACGCCGGAGAACCTCCAGAAGACTTATGGCGGCAAGCTCACCCTGCTCGACAAAGCGGCCGAGGCCCTGGCGCAGGCGGACGCCCCATGAACCGGCGGCTGGGTGGCGCGGGGAACTGCCTCGCTCTCTTCTGTCTGCTTGTCGGCACGCTCCCGGCGTTCGGGCGCACGCCGGACGCCCATGCCTGGCTACGGCTGATGACGCTGCAGGACCACAACACTCGCGTGGTCCTCCTCGGGACATTGCTCCTCGGCTGTGGTTGCGGCGTCATCGGCACCTTCCTGCTCCTGCGTAAACGGGCGTTGGTCAGCGATGCCGTCAGCCACGCGACGCTGCCCGGCATTGCAATTGCCTTCCTGATCATGGCCGCGATGGGGGGAACGGGCAAACACCTGGGCGGGCTCCTGCTCGGCGGACTCTGCAGCGGGCTCCTGGGCATGGGCGTGCTTACCCTCATTCGGGCGCAGACACGGCTGAAAGAGGATGCCGCCCTGGCCATCGTGCTGAGTGTCTTCTTCGGGCTGGGTGTGGCGCTACTGGGCATTGTGCAGAAGATGCCGCAGGGCCATGCCGCGGGGCTGGAGTCGTTCATCTACGGCAAGACGGCCTCCATGCTCGCCGCCGATGCCCAGGCAATCGCCCTGGTGGCGCTCGTCGTGCTCCTGCTCTGTACGGCCTTCTTCAAGGAGTTCACCCTGCTTTGTTTCGACGAGGCGTTCGCCGCCGCCCAGGGCTGGCCGGTGCGCCGCCTCGACGCGCTCATGCTCCTGCTCGTGGTGGTCGTCACCGTCATCGGCCTGCAGGCGGTGGGCTTGATCCTTATGGTGGCCCTGCTCGTCAGCCCGCCTGCCGCCGCCCGTTTCTGGACGCGCCGCACCGCCACGCTCCTGCCGGTTTCCGCG
>SLOV01000259.1 GCA_007132345.1 Kiritimatiellia bacterium | reverse complement strand
TATGGCCCGGAACGGGTCCTTCGGGCCGGCTAAAGCCGGTACTACGAACGGTTTTCCGCCGGGTTTTCGCCCGTTTGTAGTCCCGCCTTTAGGCGGCAAGGGCCATAATGAGAATTGCTGAGGCCGCCGGGAGACCCCAGGACAGCGAGCATGAGCCGGGAAATCCTTTGTCGGGAGTCTTGTTGTGCCAGTCACGCCTCTGGAGGGAGCCTTTTCGCAAGCCTTGTCGGGAAGGTCGGACCTGCTTGAGAACATGGGGGTACCCGGTGTATCCCTCTTTCAATCGCCCATGCGCGCATCTCGCAAAGATGTAGGATGGGCATGTCGCGGAGCGACTGCCCGTCCCCCCAGAGCCTATCAGCACTCAGTCTGCTGATGGACGGCCTAATAGACCGTCCTACACCAGCAGGTGCGCCCATGGGGGCAGAGGGGTCAGTCCCGGCATACGTGCAGAAAGAGGCGGAGAGGTCCGTACATTCGATCCCTGCCGGGTCGCGCGCATGGCGCTGGATCGGGGGGCGCGGACCGGTCGGCGATCGATCTATGTCGTGGAAGTTTTCTTCCATGGTGTGGAAGTTCGGTTCCATTGAATGGAACTTTTCCTCCATTGAATGGAACTTTTCCTCCATTCGAACGAGGCGCCCGGTTGCGGGGCCTGTTGAGGACTCTGTGAGGGAGAAGAGGGGCGGGCGGCACGATTTTCTCCGATGGGCTCCGGGGGGACGGGATGTGATCCCGTCCTACTTTTCAGGGAGAGGCTCGATCAAATGTCCAAACGCGATTCCGCTGAAGAACCCCGCTCCGCCGAAAAGAGGCATGGGCTGACGCCCCACCGCGATGCCCTGCAATGACTCTGCTTCCCCTTTGTCGCGAGCTTTTGTCGTGCCTGGCCCGCCTCTGGAGGGAGCTTTGTCGAGAATGCTCGAAAACAGCGTGATGTTGGTCGACAAGGCTCGCGACAAGGCTTACGACAAGGTTAGGCGGAATGGGCCGGCGCCCCACCACTGAGGTTTTTCGGCGAAATCCAAACGCCAGGGGACGGGCAACCCCTGCGGGGTATGCCTGCCACGCCACTGGCATGGCCCATCCTTACGACTTTGCCAGATGCGCACATGAACGAGTCTGCGACGGAACAACCGGTCCCATCCATGCTCTCAAACAAGGACGCACCGAATCGATTCTTGACACCGGATCGAACATGGCGGGCTTCTGCTTGTCAAAGGCGCGACGGTCGGGCTTATAGAAGGAGGCGGTCGTCATTGAGGTGCTGAACCATGAACCTGCTGACGGAAGAGAACATCCTAATCTTTCTCCTGCAAATCGCCCTGCTGCTGGGCTGTGCCCGTGCGCTGGGCGAGTTGTTCCGCCGATTCGGCCAGCCCTCGATCACGGCAGAGATTCTGGTCGGCATCTTTTTCGGTCCCACGATCTTCGGGAGACTGGCGCCAGACTTTCACGCCATTCTCTTTCCGGACGATCCCGTGCAGATCAAGATGTTGGGTACGGTGGCGTGGCTGGGGATTCTGCTCTTTCTGCTGAAGGCTGGGCTGGAGACGAATTTCGCGACCGCATGGCGGCAGCGCCGCAAGGCCATGGCGCTTTCGGCGTGCGACCTGACCCTGCCCATGATTATCGCCTTTTTCCCGTGCCTCTATCTGCCCGCCCGCTATATGGGAGAGGCAGGCAGCCCAGCCATTTTCGCGCTGTTCGTGGCGGTGATCATGACCATCAGCGCGCTACCGGTCACCGCGCGCGTCCTGCAGGACCTGAAGATCTATCGGACCGATCTCGGTCTGCTGATCATGTCGGCGCTGACCATCAATGACGTAGCGGGCTGGGTGGTTTTCGCACTCATTCTCGGCTTCTTCGCGGAGGCGGGCATGTCGCTGCCGCAAATGGGGTTTGTGCTGGTCGCAACGCTGGCATATGCGGCGTTATCGCTCTCGGTCGGCTCGCGATTGTTCGACGGGCTTTTGCGGAAGCTGCTGCGCGCGCGGGTTCCGGAACCGGCGGGCTCCCTGACGCTGGTCGTTCTGGTGGGGTTGATCGGCGGTGCGGTGACGACCTGGATCGGCATTCACGCGCTATTCGGCTTTTTCATCGCCGGGATCATGGCGGGCGAGTCGAAGCACCTCTCCGAACGAACGCGGCGCACCTTCGATGAAATGGTCACGTCGATTCTCGTGCCGATCTTCTTCACGGCTGTCGGTCTGAAACTGGATTTCCTCGGGAATTTCGACCCGCTGCTGGTCTCGTTCATTCTCGGCATCGGGATTGTGGGGCGCTACGTGGCGGCCTACCTGGGCAGCCGGTTCATTGGCCAGCCGTCGCTGCACAGCCGCCTGATTGCGGATGCACACATCCCCGGCGGGGAGATGCAGATCATTATTGGCATGTTGGCGTTGGAGTACGGGGTGATCGCCGAAAGCACCTATGTGGCCATTGTCTTCGGGGCGATTGCCACCTCGGTGATCTCTCCGCCGCTGATGGGGCATGTGCTGCGAAAGGTCGAGCATATCGACTGGCTGACCTTTCTGCCGGTGGACCGCATTCTACCCGAGCTGGAGGCGACAGAGCAGGAGCAGGCCATTCGCGAACTCTGCGAGCGTGCCGAGGCGGAGCTGGGCCCTGAGCGGTTGGCGGAGACCGTGGAGGTTGTGTTGCAGCGAGAGCGGCAGATGAGCACCAGCCTGGAAGAAGGTATTGCGATTCCCCATGCAAGGATCGAAGACCTGCGCCGGCCCATCGTGGTGTTCGGCCGCAGCCCCGGGGGTGTTCCCTGGAACAGCGCGGACGGAAAGGCTGCCCGGTTGATCTGCCTGGTGCTGACGCCGAAAAAGAGTACGCAGGTGCAGTTGCAGATTCTGCGCGGCATCAGCCAGGGGCTTTCCTTGGCCGAAACGCGAATGCGTCTCCTTGAATCTGCCAGCGCCGCGGATATCCTGACGTTGTTGCGCCAGCGACAGATCGAGCACGCGTCTGAAGCGAAGAAGCGAAATCGGAACAATCGAGCGGCACGAAAACGGCGGCGCAGGAAGGCCGCCGGCTGAGGCGCAGATGTAACGTGGGTTGGGTGTGTTGTGCGGCGTGACAATCCGGGCCGCGTCTGGTTGACTTGACGGACCATGAAACGTTCCTTTCTTCTTCGCCGTGTGGCTGTGTTAGGGTGTCGCGCTTTATGGTTCGTGGGGGCACTGCAATGTATCCAGGCTCAGGGCCAGCCTCCGGACGCCGGGCAAAGCGTCTTTTCGCACCCCTATCTCGGGATTGATGTGGACCTGCCGAATGGGTGGGAGGCGCAGGCGGCGGCGACCGGCTTTCTCCTGGCGCACCCCGAGCACCCGGAGGCGATCGCCGTGCTCGCCCATGACCACGACAACCAGGCCGCTTTGCGCCGGGCAGCGGCGCGCGGGCTCCACGAATTGGGGCAGGTGGAATTGCGGTTACAGAATGAGTTGACCCCATCCGGCGAGAATGGGCTGGCGGGTACTTTCGAAGGCATCGCGGATGGAGAGGCCGTCCGCGCGCATGCCATCTTTCTGCTATCGCCCTACAAAGGCGGGGTCACGGTGCTGGTTCCTCTGCCCGAGGGCGAGGCGGAGCGCCCGTTGGTGCGGCTGGCGGAACGGGTAGCCTCCGGCATCCGTTTTCAGCCGCGGGTTGCGGCAGACCCGCTCGATCCCTGGAAGGAGCGGCTGGTGAACTGCCGCTTGACGCATCTGCCCGGCCGGGTGGCACGGCCCGGTGATGGGGAGGCGGAACCGCTTCCGGGCGAGCGGGTTGTCCTGGACCTTTGCGACACCGGGCACTTCCAACTTGCGGTCCCGGACGCTCCCGTACTGCGCAAAACATGGACGGGCCGCCGCGATCTGCGCCCTACCGCTGTCGTGGCGGAAGGAGTCGTTTTCCGCGGCGACTGGGCGCTGGTGCGGCGGGAGGGGCGCGCCTGGCTGCGGCTCGACTTTCCGGAAGGCGCACGCCGGGAGTTTGTCCTCTCCTTGCCGGACGGCAGCACGTTTCTGGACGATCTGCACGTCTATCGAAGCTATGCCGACGCACTCCGCATCGAGGACCTGCCGGACTGTCCGTGAGCGACTGACTCAGATTCGCGACGGGGTCTCGATGCCGATCAGGTCGAGGCCCTGGCGCAGGACGCGCGCGGTGACCCCGCAGATGCGCACGCGGCTCTCGCGACATCCCTCCTCCGCCTGGAGGAACGGGACGTTCTGATAGAAGGAGCTGTAGACCTGGGCGAGATCGAAGAGGTAATCGGCGAGGATCGACGGTTTGTTCTGTCGACAGGCGCGCGAGACGGCATCGGGAAAGCGCAGCAGGCGCAGGGCAAGGCGGCGTTCCGCCGGCTCGCCCAGCACAATGGGGTGCGCAGCCAGGTCACCGTCCGGGAACCGCTCGCGATATTTGTCCTGTACGCTGGCGATGCGGGCGTAGGCGTACTGGAGATAGGGCGCGGAGTTGCCATCCAGGGCGAGGGCCTTTTGCCAGGTAAAGTTGACGCCGCTCTGCGGGTTCTGGCAGAGGTCGGCATACTTCAGGGCACCGATTCCGAGGGCGCGCGCCACTTCCTTCTGCTGGTCGGCGGGCATCTGCGGACTGGCCTCCTGTACCATGGCCAGGGCGCGCCGTTCCGCTTCGTCGAGCAGCCGATGCAGCTTGATGACGTTCCCCTTGCGCGTGGAAAATGTGCCCTCCGCCGAGCGCATCGGCCCGAACCAGATGTGGACCAGTCCCACACGAATGCCGAGCCGCCGCGCCACGGCGAAGACCTGGCGGAAATGGAGCTGCTGCCGTTCGTCGGTGACGTAAACGATCTCGTCGGGCTGGAACTCCTCGATACGGCTCTCGATCGTGGCAAGGTCAGTGGTGGCATAGTTGAAGCCACCGTCGCGCTTACGCACAATGCAGACGCCCAGCCCTTCCTCTTCGAGATTTACAACCAGCGCACCTTCGCTTTCTTCGGCGATGCCTTGGCGAACCAACCGCTCCACCAGCGCGGGCAGGCGATCGTTATAGAAGCTCTCCCCGCGTTGGAGATCGAAAGAGACACCGAGCCGCTGGTAGATCTTTTCGTTTTCCGTGCGGCTCGCCTCCATGAAACGACGCCAAATGCGCAGGCTTTCTTCGTCGCCCTTCTGCAACTTCACCAACTCGCGGCGTGCCTGCTCCAGCCAGTCGGGGTCCTGCTCGCTGCGCTGCTGGCTTTCCACGTAGATGCGCTCCAGTTCCTCGACAGGGTCTGCATCGAACGCGGCGTCATCGAGGAGGTGGCGATAGCCCTGAATCAGGAGCCCGAACTGTGTGCCCCAGTCACCGATGTGATTATCAGAGAGGACCCGGAACCCCATGAAGCGATGGAGGCGATCGAGCGCATTCCCGATGAGCGTGGAGCGGATGTGCCCGACATGCATCTGCTTGGCGACATTCGGGCCGGAATAATCCAGGACGACGGTTCGGCCATCGCCTTCAGCGGGCACGCCGAGGCGGGAGTCCTCTTCCAACGCTTGCAGCCGCCCGGCCAGCCATTTGTTGCTCAGCGTCAGGTTCAGAAAACCCGGCCCGGCGATTTCCATGCCGGCAATGGCCGGATGCGGATCCTGGGTCGCCGCGACAGTTTCGGCGATCTGGCGCGGGGCGCGCTTCAGGGCACGGGCCAGGCCCATGGCGGCGTTGCACTGGTAATCCCCGAACCGCTCCTCGGCTGTTGGGACGACATCCAGCGGCACCTCGTCGAGGTTCGCATCCGGGAAGGCAGCGGAAAATCGCTCCTTGGCCCAGGCAGACAGATCTTGCTCTAACGTCTTCATTTTCAAGGCATTTCCTCTCACTCTCGATCCATGGCGGGCGACGATACAGGGGAGCCGCCATTTTCCGACAGGCTTTTTTCGCGTTTCGCTCTTGCAATCGTCGGCGGGAATCGCTTCTTTGCCCGCGTGAATACGCCGCCTGGCGTGTTCCAGAGTGCAAAACCGAACCAAAGAGATATTCATCATGGCCGCGAAGAAAACATCGGATTCATCGAAGAAGAGCAAGCCGCTCCCCAAAGCCTCTGCCGTAGCAGGTAAGTCCGCCGAAAAGAAGACGCAGACCGCCGACAAGAAGGTCGCGAAGAAGAAGGCGAAGAAGGCCCCTGCCAAGAAGCCGGAAGCGAAGACCGAGAAGAAGGCCGCCCCGGCACCAAAGGCGGCACCGAAGGCAGCGCCGGCGGCAGCGCCGGCGGCAGCGCCCAAAGCGGAAGAGCCCAAGAAGGCTGCGCCGCCAAAGCCGGTCTATTCGCCTGAGCAGATTTATCGGATGATCGAAGAAGAGGCGT
>SLOV01000124.1 GCA_007132345.1 Kiritimatiellia bacterium | reverse complement strand
GAGGTTCCCTTGATCCGCGGGCGGATCCGACGCCATGACCGATGGTCGGCGGTCCTGGTGACACTGCAGGATATGCGCACCTTCCCCGTCCAGCATGGCGTTACCTTTCGAATTCTCGCGGATGAGTACAAAGTCGTTGACATTGCGGAGTCTGAAGTTGTAATCCAGAACGTCAAATCCGAGGAGGAGTTCACCGTTCCTCGACTCAGTCGGGAGGAATTACAGGATCTTCAACGCAGGCGTGGTGGAGCAGCCGAGCAGCCACCGCGCCCTGCGCCACGGGTGAGCGACGATCTGCTCAGCCTATAGAGAGTTATGCCTCGGAGGGTAAAGGGTAGCCGCAATGGGATTGAGGGTTTATTTGGTCAACCGACGGCAGGGAAATAGTATGCAGAATCACATCATGAATTGGCGCATTCCGTCTCGAACATTGCTGGTCCTCCTTGCCGGGTTGTTGCTAGGTGGCGTACAGGAGGTTCGGGCTCAAGACGACTTCGACCTGGAGCGGCTGCTGGGTGAACTCGAGAGCGAAATCAACGGGGTGACCGCCCCGCCAACGGACCCGTTCGATGATGACCTTGATGCGTTGCTTGGCGATTTACTGGACACGCCTGGAGAAGCGCCCGATGCCCCTCCGCCCGCCACGGAGGTTGTAGACGATGACCCGTTTGCGGATTTGTTTGACGATTTCGATGCACCCGACGATGTGCCTGTTCCCGAGCCCGCTCCTGTCGCAGATCCGCTTGACGACGATTTTGCCGATCTAGAGGAAATTGGCATCGATGACCTGTTAGACTTCCCCGACACACCGCCCCGCGATGTGGTCGATATCGGCCTGGACGAGATGTTCGATGAGGAGATGATTCCCGAAATCGAAGAGGACGTGCTGGCCATGCCGGAGGACGATCTCTTCGACCTCTTGGATGACGAATTCCCGGACCTTCCCGACGAGGTTGCGGAAATGCCGGAACTCGTTGACGATCTCGCCGATCTTGATGACATTGATGATCTCCTCGACGATTTGCCCATGAAGGGCATCGACGAGGTGGAAGAGATCGCCGCACCGACGCCCGAGCCAGTTGAGCCGCCGCCAGTGGATGACGACCTGGACCTTGCCGATTTCTTTGACGACCTGGACGAACCGGTGGAGCCTGTGGCTGACGTTGACCCCGTGCCAGAGGTTGACCCCTTCGACGACCTGGACTTGGACGACTTCTTCCCGGAGCCCGTTCCGGTTGTTCCCGTTGAGCCTGTGGAAGTGGCGGAGCCCGAGCCGACACCCGCGCCGGTCGTCGAACCCGCGCCGGTCGTTGAGCCGCCCGTAGAGGTGGCGGCACCGACGCCGACGCCCGAGCCGGAAGCCCCCGTGGAGCCGACCCTTGTCGATCGCGCCGAGGAAGTGAGCGCGGCGGAAATCATTCGCCGCCGCGCCGCCGAGGTAGAAGGACAACGCTTGATCGACCGCGGGATTACCCGGCTTGGCGAAGGGCGCTACGAGGCGGCCTTCCGCGATCTCGACGCAGGCCTGGGCATGATTCAGCGCCGCCCCGCCACCGAAGATCTCATTTCGCGCGCTCGCTGGGGCAAATCGGAGGCGCAATACCGGGTCGCACTGAATCAGGTCAATGAAGGCAACTTCACCGCTGCCGCCGAGACGCTGCGCATGGCCCTGGAGACCACGCCGAACCATCGTGGCGCCCAGCGTTTGCAGAGCCGTCTCCCGCGCCTGGAGGAGCGCCGCGTGTTCCGTGCTGGCGAACTGCCGGAGATCGTCGAAACGGAAGAGGATATTCGGCGCCTCCTGCACGAAGGCCGCGAGTACTACCGCATTGGACGTTACGATGAAGCCGAGCGGAGGTTCCAGCAGGTGCGCCTGCTCGACCCGTACAACAAGGACGCCCTCCGCTTTCTGCGGCGGGTCGATGAAGCCCGCTTCCGGGTGAGCACCATCGAGCGGGAGAAGACGGTGGCCGATCTCATGAACCAGGTCCGGCAGCGCTGGAGTCCGCCGATCGAAAAAGACATCGAAATGATCGACCGCCCCGACGGCCTGCCGACGCCCGAGATCACGGCGGCGGACGAGGTCATTCAGCGCATGCGCGAAATCATCATTCCCTCGCTCGAGTTCCGGAACGCCAACATCATTGACGTGATCGAGCGGCTCCGGCAGGAGAGCGAGCGGCACGATCCCGAGGGGTTTGGCGTCAACATTGTGCTGCGGCTTGGCGCCGGCAGGCCTGCGGCCCCTGCCGCTCCCCCCGCCGCACCCCGGCAAGATCCCTTTGCGGACCCCTTTGCGATGAATGGCTTTAACGGGCCGGGCGCGGACCCGTTCGACGACTTCGGTCCTATGGACGCCGCCATGCCCGCGGCGACCGTCCCGACCCTGACGCTGACCTTGCGCCGGATTTCCCTCTTCGACGCTCTGCAGATCATCACGGAGTACGCCGATCTGAAGTTCCGCGTCGAGAATCGCATTGTGTTCATTACCCCGGATATCGATGTCTCTCGTCTCGAAACCCGGATTTATGCGGTGCAGCCCTCTCTGGTCGAGGTCATCGTGGAGCGGCAGCAGGACGACCAACGGGCTACAGGCGAGTTTATTGAACTGGGCAGCCGCACGGAAATGCGGCGCGGCGATGTCCGCCAGTTCTTCGAGGACGCCGGCGTTCCGTTCCCGCCCGGGACATCGATCGTGTACACGCCTGCCACCAGCCAGTTGATTGTGCGAAACACCGAAGAGAACCTCGAAATCTTCGAGCGCCTTCTCCCTCACTTCAACCGGCCGCCACCGCAGGTAGAAATCGAGGCCCGCTTCGTGGAAGTCGAGCAGACGGATCTCGAACAACTGGGTCTGGAATGGATCCTGACAGACAATTTCGAATTCGCATTCCGTAACGACGGCTCCCCCGCGTCTGCAACGCAGCGGCTTCAACTCGATGCCACGCGGGACGGATTCAGCAAAGGCCTTCGCTTCATGGCCGACGACGCTGCCGGCATTCAGGGCGTTTCCCGCACCGCTTCCCAGGATGGCTCCGCGTTCCTCGGCAACATCATGAGCTTCTCGAGCGTTCTCACGAATCCGGAATTGAATGTGGTGCTGCACGCGCTCCAGCAGAAGGGCTCCGCGGACTTGCTCTCCGCGCCGCGCGTCACCACGCGGAGCGGCGGCATTGCCACCATCCAGGTGGTCACGGAAATCATCTATCCGACCGAATTCACATCGGATACCGCATCTTCCGGCGACATTGCCATTGCCAGCGGCGATGGCAGCGTGATCTTCCAGCCGGTGGTCATCTTCCCCGACCAGTTCGAGACCCGCGAGATCGGCGTGATCCTGAACGTGACGCCGACGGTGGGTGCCGACGGATTTACCATCGATCTCACCCTGGCCCCGGAAGTGGGCGAGTTGCTTGGCTGGATTCAGTACGGAACGCCTCCCTTCAACATTCCGCAGCCCGTATTCGCCAGCCGCAGCGTGACCACCAGTATCGTGATCTGGGACGGTCAGACCGTGGTGCTGGGCGGGTTGATCCGCGAAGAGCTGCTGCAGTTCGACGACAAAATTCCCATACTCGGCGACCTTCCGCTGATCGGGCGTCTCTTCCGCAGCACCGGAGAGCGCAGTGTGAAACGCAATCTGATGATCTTCGTGACGGCCCGTATTGTTGACCCCGCTGGCCGTCCGGTGAATGTAGGAGGCGATCTGCTCTCTACGGCGGTTAGCCAGCCGTTGGCCGTTGAGGCCGTTCCAATGCCGTAGGGTCTGCTTCCTCCTGCCGTTTGTCATGATATGCGGCCCTCCCGCGCGCTCCTTGTGAAGGTGCGGGACGGCGTGCGCTTGGCGCCTTGAACCCCGGTCCATGCGCCCCGGCGTGGCCCATGGCGTGACTTTCGCGTTGCATCGGTGGCCCATGGAGGGCGTTCGCTTGGCCCGGGCCTCTGTGCATACATGCCGCTCTCTTTCTCTACGATTCGAAGGAACAGTCTTGCACAGCTTAAAGAAGAAGCGCTGGTTCGACATTCGAACCTTTTGCCTGTTGTGCGGGTTGCTCGCGATGTGGGCGGGGGGGCTTGCCGCCCGCCGACTCATGGTGCAGACGCAGCACAGGGAGACCGGTGCAGTTCTTCCGTTTACCTTGGAGAGCGCCCTGCACTTCCGGCGAATCCGAATGATCTACGATGGGGAAGGGCTGGAGCCGGTGGACCGCGCGATCGAGTATCCGCATGGCGTTGAATCGGCGAAGATCTACACCCTCGGTTCGGAATGGCTATACGCACGCCTGGCCCGCGCAATGCCGCGCAGCATTTCTCTGGAAGACCGGCTCCGCTGGATTGAGGCCGGGTGGTTTTCCCTGGGGATCCCGCTCCTGGTCCTCTGGATCCGCTGGTGGCGCGGCTCCTGGCTGGGCGGCTTCTGCGCAGCGGCCTTCTATGCCGTGGGGCTCTCCAGTGTCACCCGATCGAGCGGCATTGAGCTGTCGCGCGAGAATTTTGCGCTGCCCTGGTTGATCCTCCACCTCGCGCTCGAAGCCCTGGGCCGACGCGAAACGCCCAGCCGTCGCGCCGCGGCCGCGCTGGTGGGTTCGTCGGCGGCACTGGCCATAAGCCTGATTTCCTGGGACCTGATTCAATACTACGTCCTGCTATGGGCGGTTGCCGGGGCCGCGCGTGTTCTGCGCGGCGGGCTTCGCCTCGATCAGTTCAACGGTCGGCTCTGGTGCAGTCACACGGCCGGACTGGTCCTCGTGGGGCTTCTCAATCCTTATCACGCGGCGCATGGCTGGCTGTTTTCGCCCATCATGCTGCTGGTCTACGGGGTGACGGCCTCGCTCCTTCTCGAAGCCTGGCGTCGAACCGCCACATGGCGTTGGCCCCTGGTCCGCCGCGGCCTGGTTCTGCTGTTGCCCCTGCTGGCAGGTCGGCTGCTGCCCGAGGCCTACCGCCAGAGCTACAGCCACTTCGGCAATCTGCTCTGGGCCAAGATCCGTTTTCTGAACCAGAAACCGCTCGATCCGGCCCTGCTTGACTACGAATCGAGAATCATGTGGGTGCCTGCCCTGCATTCCGCGAATCTGGAGTTGACATTCCAGCTTTTCCCCGCGATGTTAGCGCTCAGCATTCTTGGTGGGTTTGCCTTGTCAGCCCACTACAGGCGGCGGCTCGACGCTACGATCTCCCAACTTCTGTTCTATTTCGGAATCTCTCTAGCCGCGTATTGGTTTTTTGTTCGCTTCCACGTCTTTCTCGCTCTTTTCTCGACGGCCTTGATCGGTGTCTGGGCCGCCTGGGCGCAGCGAGAGGCAGCGGCCTGGAGCCGCTGGTTGGCCGCGACCCTCCTCGGGTTGGGCCTTGCGATGGAAGCGGGCGGATTGCTCCGGGCCCCGGAAAAATGGGGCCGGACGGATGTGTACTATCGTGAATTACAGGAATTGATCGAATGGGCTCAGGAGCACATTTATCCCGAAGCCGTGGTGGCTTCCTTCGGCACCAGTGCCTCGCTGCTGGCCTATGCCGGTTGCCCGATTGTGCTTCACCCGAAATTCGAAACCCCCGAAATCCGTGAGCGGGTCCGAGATTATGGCGAATACCTCTTTAAAGGAACCGAGCGCGAATTCCGCGATTGGGCCGACCGGCACGGGGCGGGTTATTATGTCCATGGCCTTGGCGAGTTCGCCGTCGGGGTGCCCGTCCAGTACCAGATGCGGTACATGGTCGATGCCGTCCATCCGCACCCGGATGCGCCCGCCTTGTTGTTCGAACAGGAGCCAGAGCGGCTCGAATACTTTCGGCTCCTCTGGGAAAACCGGAAATACCGGGTGTTCCGCATTCAAACGCGCGCGGACGAGGCCGAGGCGGAAAGCCTTGTGATGATGGCACAGCAGGCATTTGAGCGTGGCGCTTTGAGCGCGGCATTCGATACGGCCCTGGAGGCGTTGCGACTCGATCGCAACAACCAGCGTGCCGCGGATATTGTCGGGCGCGTGAGCGCCCTCTGGGAGCGAGGGGTGACCTACGATGCGACCGAATGAGCGGGCGCCAGCTCGGCGGTTCGCCCTGACCGGGGGGCTGGCCGCCGGGAAAAGTACGGTGGCCCGTCTTCTGGAAGAGGCGGGCGCCGCCACGCTGGATACGGATGAGGTGGCGCATCGGCTTTTGCAGCCGGGTACTCCGGTCTACAGCGAGGTGGCAAAAGCGTTCGGCGCCGGCATCCTCGCATCGGACGGCACGATCGACCGGGGGCGACTGGGACAGCAGGTGTTCGCTGACCGCGCTGCGCTCGAGCGGCTGAACGCGCTGGTGCATCCCGCGGTTCAGTGTGAGGTCGCGGCATGGCTCGCTGCGCAGGCCGCGAAGGGCCGGGATGCCGTGGTCACCGTGCCGCTGCTGTTCGAGGCCGGCATGGCGGATGGCTGGGAGGCTATTCTGTGCGTGGCCGCGCCCCTGGCG
>SLOV01000264.1 GCA_007132345.1 Kiritimatiellia bacterium | reverse complement strand
TGGGCCGCAGAAGCAGAGCACAGCACGCTTCTGGGCAAGCTCTGGGCGACGGGCAGTCGCTGCGCGACATGCCCATCCTCCTGCTTGCGAGGTGCGCACCTGCTGGTGCGGGACGGTCCACGCCAACGGCGTGCTTCCGACGGGACAGACCCCCTCTGCCCCCGACACCCGACACCCGCTCCCCCCTCTCTTCCGCCCCCCTACGCCCCCAATCGCATCGGCTCGACGGTCATCGCATACTCGCGGTTCATCGCGACGCGCGGGCCCATGTCGGCAATAAACTTGCGGGCCACCTTCTTCTTGTAGTCCCACTTCTCGGCCTGTTGCAGGAAGAGGAAGGAGACCATCACATCGATGGCAATATCGACCAGATGCGGTGCGGCCCAGTCGCGGTGCTCGGTCTCTTTCTCGTTCAACGCGGCGATCACCTCGGCCAGCGTGGCGCGCGCGGCGCGCGCCTTTTCGACCATCGGCAGCAGATCGGGATCGCTGAAGGGATGCGCGGCCATCTCGTCGAAGAAAGCGTTCAACTCCCCTTTCAGAATGCGCAGCGCGGACCAGTTGATTTGAATCTGCGAGGTGCCCTCATAGATGTTGGTGATGCGCGCATCGCGGTAAAGGCGCTCGACCGGGTACTCGCGCATGAAGCCGTTGCCACCGTGAATCTGGATCGAGTCGTAGGCGATCTTGTTGCACAGCTCGGTCGCGTAATACTTGGTCATCGGCGTGAGCGCGTCGGCGAGGCGGCCATACTTCTTCTTCTCCGCGGCCAGGCCCATCTTCTCGGCGCCTTGATGCAGATCGACAATCTGGCAGGTGGCATAGAGCATGGCGCGCGAGGCTTCGCTGTAAACCTCCATATTGAGGAGCAACGCGGCGACCTGTGCGAAGTCGCGGATCGGTTTGCCGAACTGCTCGCGCTCGTCGGCATACTTGTAGGCCGCCTTGATGGCCGCCTCGCTGATGCCCTGCGCCTGGGCCGCCACGGCAAGGCGCGCCGCCAGCATGAGCCAGGTGGTATAACGGGCCAGGCCCGCGCCGCGCTTGCCGATCAAATAGCCGGGCGCGTTGTCGAAATAGAGTTCGCACGTGGGCGAGCCGTGAATGCCCAGCTTGTTCTCGATGCGGCGCACGGTGACATGGTCGCCTTTCTCGACGAGGAAAAAGCTGAGGCCGCGGCCGCCGCTGTATTTGTCCGGGTTCTCGCTGCGGGCCAGTACCAGGATCACGTCGCCGCAGCCGTTGGTGATGAAGCGCTTGGTGCCGTTGATGCGCCAGACACCGGATGCGTCCTGTACGGCCTCGATACCGCCCGCCTTGGTCTGCACGTTGGCGAGGTCGCTGCCGGCATCGGGCTCCGTCAGCGCCATGGCGCCGGTGAGATCGCCCGCGGCCATGCCGGGCAGATACCGCTCTTTCAATTCGTCGGAACCGAAGTGCGCGATCGTTTCCGCGATGCCGCCCTGCAGGCCGAAGAAGTTCATGAGCGAGGCATCGGCGCGGGAAACGATTTCGATGGCGGCGGTATAGAAGGTTTCGGGGAAGTTGAGCCCGCCGTACTGCGTCCCGATGGTGAGCCCCATGAGTTGTGCGTCTTTCAGGTCCTTGAGATTGCGCTGCAAGCCCTCGGGGAAGACGACGTCGCCATCGACGAGTCGGCAACCGATCGTGTCGACTTCTTCGGCGCGGGGCGCAATGCGCTGCGCGGCAATCTTGCCGACCGGGTCGGCCAGCATATCGAGATAAGCGGCCGTGGCCTCCTCGGCGGACTCGAAAGGGCTGTTCTCACTGCCAATCTCGGCTTTGAGGTCGATGATACTCTTCCAGTCGACCATCTGTTCCATGATGAACTTGAGGTCGGGACAGTCGGTGTAGAAGTTTTCGTCGGGCATGGGAGTCTCCAGGGGGTTGGGGGGAAGAAGGGGGCTCAGGCGGAGAGGGCCTTGATCATTTTCGGAATGACGGTCTTGAGGTCGGCCTCGATGCGGTAGTGGGCCCGTTTCATCATCGGGGCGTTCTTGTCGGTGTTGATCGCAACGATCGTTTTCGAATCGCTCATGCCGACCCAATGCTGGACGGCGCCGCTGATGCCGCAAGCGATATACAGGTCGGGGCGCACAGTGACACCGGTCTGGCCGATCTGGTGGTCGGCCGGGAGCCAACCCGCATCGACCACGGCGCGGGTGGCGCCCATTTGGGCATCGAGCGCTTCGGCGAGATCCTTCACGAGGGCAAAGCCGTCGGGACCGCCCACGCCGGCACCCGCGGCGACGATGACGCGGGACGCCTTGAGGTTGACCGTCTTCGGCACGACGTCGCGATTCACGACCTGGGCGCGCGTGTCGGCGGGTCCCAGATCGACCGCAATGCTCTGCGCTTCGCCGCGGCGTTCGCCCAGGGCGGGAATATCGGCAATGCCGTCGCGCAGGGTGGCGATGGCGGGGCCCACCGTAACTTCGTAATCGGTGTGGACCTTGCGATCGAATTCCGTGCGGCGGAAGAGGGTCTTGCCCTCTTTCACATGCACGGCATCGCAGCCGACCACGCAGCCGCAGCCGAGCTCCGCCGCCAGCAGGGGCGCAAGGTCGTTGCCTTCGGTGGTGGCGGGAAAGAGCACGACATCGAAGCGGTTGGCGTCGAGCACGGAGCGGACCACGCGCTTGTAGGGGCCGGTGAGGTAGTGCGAGAGGCGGTCGTCTTCGGCAACCAGGAGGCGGTCGGCGCCGAGTTCGACGAGGTCGGCCACACTGGCGCCAATGTCGTAGCCAAGCGCAAGAGCGGTGACGCTGCCCCCGGTGCTGTCGGCAAGGGAACGCGCGCAGGCAAGGGCTTGCAGGCTGACATCGCCGGCGCCGCCATCGACGATCTGGATATAGACGAGAATTTCGGACATGTTCATTCTCCTTTCAAAACGCGTTCGAGCATGGCTTTGAGGCCCGATTCGTCTTCGGGATCGACCGCGGTGCTCTCGATGACCCGCTCTGGAACACTTTCCATGGCGGCAACAACGGTGGTGGCGTTGGAGGCCGGGTCGGGCACGCCGAGATCGGCGGGGCTCCAGACAGGGATCTCCGTCTTCTTGTGTTTCAACTTGAGCATGGCCTTGGCGGGGCGGGGCGCGCGTGGGTCGTCTTCGATCAAGGCGACGCCGAGCGAGAGCAGGGCCGGAAGATCGACGCGAATATCTTCCTCGCCCATCTCAATGGCTCGGCGGCCAATCACGAATTCGTCGCCAGCCTCGACGATACGATCGACGAAGGAAATCTGCTCCATCCCGAGCAGCCCCGCGAGGCAGGAGCCCAGCACGGAGCTTTCGCCCTCGGCGGCCGTCCAGCCGACGAGCACGAGGTTCACGTCGCCCAGCCTGCGGATGGCCGCGGCCGCGAGGGTCGCGGCGGCGGCGGTGTCGAGATCGATAGGATTGGCCCCGATGCGTATGGCTTCGTCGGCGCCGCGATAGAGGCACTCTTTCAGCACATCGACGTCGCCGATGGCGTTGAACGAAAGTGCGGTGACCTTGCCGCCCACCATCTCCTTGATGCGGAGCGCGGATTCGAGGGCATTAAGATCCTGCGGTTCGAAGCGGGTCGAGACGGCACCCGGTTTGACGGCGCCGTTTGCATCGAGCACCGGGCCGACGAGGTCGCGGGTGTCCCACATTTCGCGGGCAATGACCACTGCGTGCACTGACATATCTGTTTCCTTTCTCCTTGCGCCGGGTTGCGGCGTCCTGTTCGAAATAAATCGCTATCCGTATCGGTATTTCACACCCATACCGCCGTCCGGGTTCTGCCAGTCGATCGCCTGGAACGGGCAGCCGTAGCGGCAGGTGCCGCATTCGAGGCAGTTCTCGTGCGAGACGGTGACGAGGTTGGCGTCGTTGGGATTCGGTTTGTAGACCTGCGCGGGGCAGAAGAAGAGGCAGGGCTTATCGCCGCACTTCACGCAGTAGTCGCTGTTGACCCGGATGTGCGGGTGCGCGGCGTCGGGTTCGTATTTGGTGCGGTAGAGTTTGTCTTCCAGGCTCAGGCTGAGGATGTCGCTCATGGTTTCTGTCTCACAACATTTTGCGCGCGCGGAAGACATCCTTCAGGAACCGCCACTTGGGCAGGTCGTCGAGGAAGGTGCGGATGGCGCGCTTTTGAATCACCGATTTGGGTTCCGGGGTGACCGTGAAGAAGTCGACGAGCAGTTTCGTGACTTTTTCCGGATAGAGCGAAAAGAGGCCGGGCGCCCCGGAGAGAATGTCCGGCACTTCGGTATATTTCTTAAGGTCGCTGAGCACGACCCCTTCCTGGAGGCGCCGCTCGTAGCCGGCCAGGCCTGCTTTCGAGAAGTCGCCCGCGGCCTTGGCTTCCGCGGCAGCTTCCCCGGCGCAGCGGCCGGACTCCATGGCATGGTTGGTGCCTTCTTTATAGAGCGACATATTCAGCAGGCCGGCGGCGTCTCCCACAATCATCAGCCCGTCCGCGGTCAGTTCGCCCAACGCGTGGTAGCCGCCCTCGGGCAGCATATGCGCGGAGTATTCGAGCAGTTCGCCGCCCTGCAAGTAGGACCGAATGCCGGGATGCCGCTTGAAGGCGTCGAGAATGTCGTTGGGATTGCGGCCCGATTTCACAATGGTTTCGATCTTGGCAACGGCCCCGATGTGAATGGCCTCCTTGGCCGTATAGATGAAGCCGCCGCCCACGAGCCCTTCGAACGGAACGCCGACGAAGTCGAGGGCGATGCCCTCGTGGGGTTCCAGGTGAAAGCGCTCCTCGATGGTGGCGCGCGGCAGGCCGATGATCTCCTTCACCCCGACCGCGTAATCCTGTTCGTGCCGCCCGCTGCGCAGGCTGAGCGCTTTGCGCGCCTTCTCGGTCACGAGGCAGTTCGCGCCTTCCGCCAGGACGACAACGTCGGCATGAAACACCTCGCCGCCGCGCAGGCAGACACCCGCGACTTTGCGAGTTCCGTTATTGCCCTCGTAGAGCAGGTCATCGACTACCATGCCTTCCAGCAGGGTGGCGCCCGCCTCCTCGGCCTGCTTGGCGAGCCAGCGGTCGAACTGCGAGCGATTCACGATGTAGGTGTTGTTGTAGGGCGGCTGCGACCATGCCTCCGCGCCGAAGTCGACGGTCATGTGGGTGCCCGGCCCGAGGTAGGCGATGCTGCGCCGTGAGACGGGGCGCTCGATGGGCGCTTGTTCGAAGGCGTTTGGAATCAGGCTATTGAGGACGGTGCCGTAAAACAGGCCGCCGACGTTCTTGCTGCCTGCATATTCGCCGCGTTCGATCAGCACCGTCTCGAGGCCAGCGCGCGCCATGGAGAGGGCGGCGGCGAGCCCGCCGGGACCTCCGCCCACGACCACGGCATCAACTTTGACTGCGTCGTCTGAATCCATCGTGCATCATCAGAAACGCGCCGGGCGATCGAAAGCCGTCCGGTGCGTCAGAGACTTTCCTCCTCTTCCTCTTCGCCGGCGATATAGCGTTCGAAGGGTTGCAGCTCACCACCCATGGCGGAGGCGCCACCGTCGACATGAATCACCTGTCCGGTAATCTTCTGGGCATGCGGACCGAGAAGGAAGGCTGTGGCGTCGGCCACGGCTTGCTTGTCTTCGATGGGGTCCCACGGCAGCGGGCTCGTCTTGCGCCAGGTGCGGGCCAGGTAAGCAAAGTGGGGAATTGCCTTGGCCGCCTTGGTGGTGAGCGGACCTGCTGAGACGGCATTCACGCGGATCAGATCGCGTCCATGCCGCCGCGCGAGGGCGCGCACCACGGCTTCGAGCGCCGCTTTATTGACGCTCATCCAATTGTAATAGGGGAACGCCATGCGCGACTCAAAGGTCATGCCCACCACCGCGCCGCCTTCTTCCATGAGCGGCTGCGCGTGATGCGTCACCGTCGCCAGCGAAATGCAACTGATGTGGAAGGCCTGTTTGAGGTCGAGGTAGGCGGCGGTGTGGAACTCCTCGCCGAGGCAGGTGTTCGGGTTCGCAAAGGCGATCGAGTGGACCAACCCCTTGATGGGGCCGATGTCATTGAAGAGGTTAATGACCTCTTCATCGATGAGGATGTCGCAGAACCGGATATCGACCCTGGCCTTCTCGGCCGCCGAAAGCGCCTTGCTCCGGTCGAAGAAGAGCTTCTTCATGCGCTCGTTCTGGACGGTGTAGATCACCTTGCCGCCGTGCTTCTCGATGGTCGAGCCGACGGCGTAGGCGATGGAGTCCTGATCCAACAGGCCCATGACGACATAAGTTTTCCCGCGTTCAATCATAAAGGCGTCCCTCCTTGGCGCATTTCGTGATGTCGCCGCAGAATACCCAAGCCCCCCCGGGCTTGGCAACGGCGGAACAGCAATTCTCAGTATGGCCTGGAACGGGTTCTTCGGGACTGCCGATGCAGGTACTACGAACGGTTTTCCGCTGGGTTTTCGCCCGTTTGTAGTCCCGCCTTCAGGCGGCAAGGG
>SLOV01000044.1 GCA_007132345.1 Kiritimatiellia bacterium | reverse complement strand
ATCTATGTCGCCCCGCCCTTCCGCCATACCCATTTCGACGGTAAGCAAATGGTGGTGCACTGCCGCCGCCCGGACCGCCACGAACTATTCAGCTATAACCTCTATCCCGGCCCAAGCGCCAAGAAAGGCGTTTATGGCGTCCTGCTCAACCTGGGCGAGGAAGAGCGCTGGGTAACGGCCCACTGCTCCACCGTTCAGGTGGTCACGCCCTACGACAACAAGCTCACCATCATGCACGAGGGCGCCAGCGGCGGTGGCAAGAGCGAAATGCTCGAACAGGTGCACCGCGAGCGAGACGGCTCCCTGCTCCTCGGCGAGCGCCTCGCCACCGGCGAGAAACGCACCATCGTCATGCCGCGCAACTGCGACCTCTACCCGGTCACCGACGACATGGCCCTCTGCCACCCCTCGCTCGCCAAAAACGACGGGCGCCTCGCGCTCATGGATGCAGAGCACGGCTGGTTCGTCCGCGTGAACCACATCACCCACTACGGCATCGATCCGCATCTCGAAGAGATCACCATTCACCCCTCCGAGCCGCTGCTCTTTCTGAATATCGACGCACATCCCGGCTCCACCGCCCTGATCTGGGATCATATCGAAGACGAGCCCGGCAAGCCCTGCCCCAACCCGCGCGTCGTCATTCCGCGAAAGGTCATTCCGGACGTGATCCATGGCGCGGTAAACGTCGACGTACGCAGCTTCGGGGTGCGGAGTCCGCCCTGCACCGAGGAACACCCAACCTACGGCATCATCGGCATGATGCACCTGCTACCGCCCGCCCTTGCCTGGCTCTGGCGCCTGGTGGCGCCGCGCGGCCACGCGAATCCCAGCATCGTCGACAGCGAAGGCATGAGCTCCGAAGGCGTTGGCTCCTACTGGCCCTTCGCCACCGGCCTCATGATCGACCAGGCCAACCTGCTGCTCCGGCAGATCATCGACACCCCGCGGGTGAAGTACATCCTCTGCCCCAACCAGCACATCGGCGCCTGGAAGACCAGCTTCATGCCGCAATGGATTTCGCGCGAATATCTCGCCCGCCGCGGCGGTGCCCGGTTCAATTCCGACCAGGTGGTCGAGGCTCGCTGCCCGCTGCTCGGCTATGCCCTCAAGAGCATGGTTGTGGAGGGCCAGTCCATTCCGCAGATCCTCCTTCAGGTGGACATGCAGAAGGATGTCGGTCTCCCCGCCTACGATGCGGGCGCCGAAAAGCTGAAAGAGTTCTTCCACCGCGAGTTGAAGCAGTACAACAACACCGAGCTCATGCCGCTTGGCCGGCACATCATCGAATGCTGCCTCTCGAACGGCTCCGTCAAACAGTACGAGGAGCTGTTGCCGCACCCCGTGCTCGACACCGACGATTAAGCCTGGCTCCAAGCCAATCAACCCGTATCGCCGGTCTCCATTGCCAGAAGGCAGTGGAGACCGGCACTGTTTCCGCTTTCGGCACCAGTACCGCACCGGCAAGCCATCTTTCGCATATTTTTCTTTAATATTTTTGTTGCATTGTTGCGCAACAATGCGTATTTAGGGCGGCCATGAAGGAAGAAGAACTGAGGGCAAGGGCGAAGGTTATGAAGGCGCTGGCCAGTCCTGTACGGCTGAAGATCGTGCACGAACTGAACCGGGGCGAGCGATGCCTGTGCGAGTTGCAGCCGCTCTTCGCCATGAACAAATCGACGCTCTCCCGCCATATCGCGGAATTACGGAACGTCGGCATCATCTCCGAACGTCGCGAAGGGGTCCGCTCCTTCCTGAAGCTGGAAACCCCCTGCATCCTCAGCGTGTTTGACTGCACGATGGGCGTCATCAAAGCGCAGGCCCGGCGACAGGCCGCCATGGCAGGAGTGAGGCTTCGATCATGAAGAAGGAAGGCAAGATTCTTGCCGGGCTCTTGGCGGCTTTTCTCGCGCTCTACTTTCTGCCCATCGAAGGCGCGCGCTTTCAGGGCGCAGTGATCGAGGCCTTCATCCTCGCGAAGTGGTATGCTCGGGAACACGTGCTGCTCTGCCTCGTGCCCGCCTTCTTCATCGCAGGGGCCATCGGCGTCTTTGTGAGCCAGAGCGCCGTCATGAAATACTTCGGCCCGAAGGCCTCGAAGTGGCTTTCTTACTCCGTCGCCTCCGTTTCGGGCACCATTCTGGCCGTCTGCTCCTGCACGGTCCTCCCGCTTTTCGGCGGCATTTATCTGCGTGGTGCAGGCCTGGGCCCCGCAACGGCATTCCTTTACTCAGGGCCGGCCATCAATGTGCTGGCCATCGTGCTGACCGCGCGCGTCCTGGGCTGGCAACTGGGACTGGGCCGCGCCGTGGGGGCCATCGTCTTCAGCATCGTCATCGGCTTGCTGATGCACCTCATCTTCATGAAGGAAGAGCGCGCCAAGGCAGCCAACGCACAGGAGATCTACCTGGGCGATGACGACGGCAATCGCCCGCTCTGGCAGGTGGCCCTCTACTTCTTCTCTATGGTGGGCATTCTGGTCTTCGCCAACTGGGGGCGCCCCATGGAGGCCTCCGGCCTGTGGTACGACATCTTCCAGGCCAAATGGCTGCTCACCGCCGGGTTTGCCACGCTCTTCGGGCTCTGTCTCTGGCGCTTCTTCTCCGTGCGCCTGGCGTGGCTGGTGGCCGCTGCACTCCCCGCGCTGGCTCTCGCGCTGATGCTACCACAATATCCAGTCGCATCCTTCACCGCCGGCGCGGTCGGACTGGCCATCCTCACTTCGCTGGGAAGCGCAGAGTTGAAGGACTGGCGCGACCAGACCTGGGGCTTCACCAAACAGATTCTTCCGCTCCTCTTCATGGGCGTGCTCGCGGCCGGCTTCTTTCTCGGAAGCCCGGAGAGCGACGACGCAGGGATCATCCCCAACCTCTGGATTCAGGCACTGGTCGGCGACTCGCCCGCCACCGTCGTGGCGCTGTTGCGCGGCGATGCCGCCTCCGTCCCCGCATGGCTGGTCTCGGTCTGGCCGGTCTGGACCAACTTCTTCGCCTCCATCACCGGCGCGCTCATGTATTTCGCTACGCTGACCGAAGTCCCGATTCTGCGCGGACTCCTCGACAGCGGAATGGGACAGGGCCCCGCCCTGGCGCTGCTGCTCGCGGGCCCGGCCCTCTCGCTGCCGAACATGCTGGTCATCAACTCGATTCTCGGTCCGAAAAAGACCGCCACCTTCATCGGCCTGGTGGTCCTCATGGCCACGCTATCAGGCCTTATCTTTGCTGCTCTTGTCTCGTGAACCCATAGGAAAGGACGCCATGAAAATACAGATCCTCGGCACCGGCTGCCCCAAGTGCAAATTGCTCTTTGAAAACGCACAGAGTGCCGTTCAAACGCTCGGACTCGATGCCACGGTCGAGAAAGTCGAGAAGATCACCGACATCGTCGCGTTCGGTGTCATGACCACCCCCGCCATCGTCATCGACGGAAAAGTGAAAAGCGCGGGCAAAGCGCTCTCCGCCGAACAGGTGGCCGACCTGCTCAAAGCCTGACCCCACCCTCTTCGAATCCTCGAAATGCAGTCAGGACACGCCGCATGAACCCTTCCAAAGCAAAAGCCTGGACGCGCCGCGTGCTGATGGCCTTCGTGCTGGTGACCATCGGCTTTTCCCTGGGCCGGCAGACGGCTGCGTCGAGCCCATACGGAAACGAGAACTCTGCCGCTACCCACCGGGATCATATTGCCATCTATGCAGCCCACACCACGTTCCGCTGCTTCGAATGCATACAGATCGAAACCCTTGCAAGCGAACTTCTTGCCGCGGAATTCTCCGAGCTGCTCGAGGCCGGCGAAATCCGCTTCGTGCCGGTCGATTACATCAAGGACACAGCCTTTGCGTCCCGCTATGACATCCCCGCCAGCATGCTCGTGCTCTCCCGTGTGCAAGGCGGCCAGGAGACGCATTTCGAGCGGCTTGAAGATGTCTGGATGCACGTCCGCGATCGCGATGTCTACATGGCCTACGTGCGCGAGGCATTGCAGGCGGAACTCGAAGCCTTGCGGAAAGGCCACCCATGAGCGCCTTCTGGCTGGCCTTCGGAACCGCGTTGTGGCTCGGCATTCTGACATCGATCAGTCCCTGCCCGCTGGCGAGCAATATTGCGGCGATTTCCTTTGTGGGCCGGAAGGTCGGCAGCACCCGCAAGATTCTGCTTTCCGGCCTGCTTTATGCGGTCGGCCGCACGGTGGCCTATCTCGTTCTGGGCATCCTCATCCTGGTGGGGCTCATGGCCAGCGGCGATATTGCCCGTTTCCTGCAACGGCACTTGAACCAGGCACTCGGCCCCATTCTGGTTCTGGTCGGCATGTTGCTGCTCGGCCTGTTTCATCCCACCGGCTCGGTGCATCTTGTCGGCGCCGGCATCCAGCAGCGGGCGGCGCATGGTGGCGCGCGCTGGTCGTTTCTGCTCGGTGTGCTCTTCGCGTTGTCCTTCTGCCCCTTGTCCGCCGGCCTCTTCTTTGGCGGGCTGCTCCCCCTCGCCGCGCGCGCGGAATCTCTGTTCCTGGTTCCGGGCATCTATGGCCTCGGCACGGCGGTGCCGGTGGTGATCTTCGCTTTTCTCATCGCGTTCGCATCTCAGAAAGTGGGCAAGGCCTTCGACCGGCTCACGCATGTCGAGCACTGGGTCCGTATCGTCACGGGCGTTGTTTTTGTCGTGGTCGGCATCTTCTACAGCCTCATCTACGTCTACGAGATTCCGCTCATGCGCTGAGCCGCCGCGCCGCCGGGGAATGAAAATAACCCGTTGCGCATCATGCTGTACTCGTCAGGGCCAGTCTGCCCACGCTCCTTAAGGGCTGGTCCCAAATAGGCGGCGTGTGCCGGGTGCGGTCTGGTGTGTCAAATAGGTCAGCACCTCTGCGGCCGATTGGGCCTCCAATATAGATGTGCGTCCCGACGGGTTAAGTAACTGTGTGATGGTGGACATGAATTGCAGATGGGGACCAAGGCGTGTCTTCGGGGAGAGGGTCATGACGAAGATGCGACTTGGCGCACCATCCAGGGAGTCACAATCCACGCCGTCCTTTGAAATCCCAATAACGCACACCAGTTTGCTAATGGTATCGGTTTTCCCGTGTGGAATCGCAATGCCGGCCTCCAATGCCGTCGACATCTTTTCTTCGCGCTCCCAGATGGCTTCGCGGGCTGCTGCCCGGTCAGGAATATCGCCGCACTCGCATAGCAGGTCCAGCAGCTCCTCGTAAACGGCGGTTTTGGTGCGCCCGGCGAGTTCCATCTTGATGTGACGCTGAGTCAATGTTTCCGCCAGACTAAACGAGGGCGGGACCTCGGATTCGTTACCGTCAAGAATGCCCTGGCCGAGCACTCTGGCGTCAAACGGTTGCTGCAGAGCTTGCAAGGTGTTTGCAAATGCGGCATTCGCTTCAATCATCATCGTGCGGACAAGTCCGATATCCGATGGTTGAACCCCAAAACAGAGTTCGGCTTGTCGTTGTACCAGGTCAATAATGATTGTGTTTCGCCGGAGCTGGTACAGTTGTGTTTCACGATCGATGCAGTGCCAGTAAAACCCTTCTTCCTCGAACACCTCCCGTAACTTTTCCCGGTAGAAGGTCGCCATGGCTTCGGAGGCGAGGGTATACGCAACCCTTTTACGGTCAGCATCCTCGTCGACTTCGTGTCGGGTTCCGTGGCGGGGAATGGCCATCAGCCAGGAAAGCACAGGAGGGGCCAGCAACGTGTTGCACATCACCATAAACACAACCGTTGCGAAGAGTTGCGGTGGCAGCGGTTGGCCGTCGGCCGACAGACTGATGCTGGCACCAATCGCGGCAATGATGAGGCCCACCTCCCCGCGCGGAACCATCCCCGCGCCAATGCGCATCGCACCCAACACATTAAAGTTCGCCAACAAGGAGGGCAAGCCGCAGCCCAAAACCTTGGCGAGGATGCCCACCCCCGTGAACGTCACGCCAAACAACAGCACCGAAGGTGAAAGGATCGCGGGAATATTGATCTGCATGCCACTGATGCAAAAAAAGATTGGTACAAAGAATGCGTATATGGGACTGAGATGTTCGCGAATGAGATGGCGTATATCTGTTTGCGACAAAGAGACTCCCATCACATAGGCCCCGATGATCATGGCGAGCCCCGCCTGTTCAAACACCGCCCCCAGGATAAGGGCTAGCCCTAGCGCCATTAACGCGATCGCAACGGGTTCATGCACCCATTTGAGCAACGCACCGATTCGGCGCGACGCCAGGATGCCGAATGCGCTGGCCAACAGCCACACCCCCAGCGCCTTTACCCCAATCCGAGCCAACTGCCCCCAGTGAACGGAATCATCACCCATCGATGCACTGGCAATACCCAACACAACCGCGAGCATGATGATGCCCAGAACATCATCCACGATTGCTGCGGAAAGAATGGTCACGCCTTCCGGGGAATCGAGTTTCCGCTTCTCCGAAAGCACCCGGGCGGTAATGCCAACGGAGGTGGCGGTAGATACGACGCCCATAAACAGGCAGATGGGGTGTGAAAGCGGCAGCGGCATCCCTAGAATGTGGGGGGACATCACCGCCGTGATCCAAGCACCCGTTATGAAGGTGACCACCACGCCGCCGACGCCGACCAGTGCGCCGGCCACGCTGTAACGCATCAGTAATTTCAGGTCCGTTTCTAGTCCTGCATCAAAGAGTAGGATAATTGCGGCCACTGCCCCAAAGGCTTGTAATTCGGGAGCGATCGGGGTTAGCGGATCGGCCAACGGGAAGACACCGTGTGGCAGCCCGGGAAAACGGAGTCCACCGAGCGCAAACGGGCCAATCACTATGCCGCTCACCAATTCCCCCAAGACCCCAGGGAGTTTCATCGATTGGAACCCCCACTTGCCGATACGCGTCGCGAATATGATAATTCCTAGCTGGAGTGCCAGTAGCATCATCCGCTCGGTAAGGCCACCTTCTGCTGCCCCGACCTCGCCAGCCGCAGTAACAGGAACCGCGATCGCCCAAAAACTAATCGAAAGTAGAAATGCTTTTATCTGCATGGACAGGGATCCTATTGTGCCGGAGCCGACTGACAAGACATTGGAGGTAATGGAGAGCCTCTACATTCTGTCTACTTTCGGCAGCAGTACTGCACCAGCACCCCGTCTGTTGCACTCTTCTCCTCCATCACAAATCCGGCCCGCTCCAGCAACCCTTCCATGACCCAATCGTAGGTTGAGAACTCGTCGCGGAAATGGATTTCAGCATCCTCCCGCAGAAAGTCGCCGCCCGCGACTTCCTGCTGGTCGATGAATGCCTGGATTGTCGCCACCGGATCCTTGTCTTCAATAATCACGTCGTATAACGACAGACGCGCGCCCGGCACCATCAGGCCATGTATGCGTTGCAAGGCGATGCCTTTCCAGAAATCGGGAAGATGATGCAGCGCCAGCGACGTCGTGACACCGTCCGCAGGCGGACCGGCATGACGATAAGTGAGAAAGCCGGCATGATGAAATTCAATGCCACTCACGCCGGCCCGTTCTGCTTTGGCCTTCGCCCGGGCCAGCATGGTCTCTGACACGTCGACCGCATGAACACGGAGCCCACGCCTCGCCGCACAGATGGCGAGCGTACCGGTTCCGCAGCCGAACTCGATCAGCACCTGCCCCGGCTCCAGTCCAAGCCGGTCCAGGGTTTCTTCGCTCTCTCTTTCAATGTCCCGGAAATCGGCGTGCGTTTCGTCATACACCTCCACCTCGGCAGCGGAGTCATAATCCTTGCCCACTTGCCGGAATTCGTCATATTGCCAGGCAGATGCAGCATTCACGTTGGTCTCCTCGTACATGGCCCTGATTTAAGAGAGCATACCTGCTTCATCCACGCACGCACCCCTTTTCCGCACGATCGAATAAGCAGGTTGCTAAAGCGTGCTAGGCTGGCCTCCTCTCAAGGCTCCAGCCCGGAAACCAAGAAAGGGACCAGGCTTGACATGCTCAAAGCATTGAGTAAATTTACTCAATATGCTGAGTAATCAAAGGGGACCTTTTCAGAGGCCGCAGGCAGCCGAACTGGCTCGTCGATTGGCGGAGCCCCGTCGGTTCTTGCAGGTGATCACCGGGGCACGACAAGTGGGCAAGACAACGCTGGTGCAACAAGTCATGGAAACCCAGCGTCTACCCGTGCGCTTTGTGAGCGCCGACGAGCCGACGCTACGAGGTGGTGCGTGGCTTGCTGAGCAGTGGGAGGCGGCGAGGCTCGAGGCGGGTTCAGGAGGGGGCATCCTGGTTATCGATGAAGTGCAGAAGGTTGAGCATTGGTCAGAAACGGTTAAGCGCCTGTGGGACGAGGACACCCGCAGGCGTCACCCCCTCAAGGTGTTGCTACTGGGGTCCGCACCGCTGCTTATCGAACGCGGGCTTACCGAGAGCCTGGCCGGCCGTTTTGAGACCTTGCAGCTACCGCACTGGGCGTTCCGCGAGATGAACGTGGCCTTCCGCTTCTCGCTCGATGACTACCTCTGTTTTGGCGGCTATCCAGGCGGTGCGCCGCTATCGGGTGAGCCTGCCCGCTGGCGACGCTACATACTGGATGCATTGGTGGAAACCAGCATCGCCCGTGATGTGCTTCTGCTGACGAGGGTGGATAAGCCCGCTCTATTACGCCGATTATTTGAACTGGGCTGCCGCTATTCGGGGCAAGTCCTGTCATACACCAAAATGATCGGCCAGTTGCAGGATGCGGGCAATACCACAACGCTGGCCCACTACCTTGATTTGCTGGCTGCGGCTGGAATGCTGACCGGGCTGCGTAAGTATGCAGGGCAGTCCGTGAGGCAGCGGGCCTCCAGCCCCAAACTGCAGGTATTTAACACGGCTCTATTGACGGCGATGGCAGGGCTTATGCCGGATGAGGCCCGCACCGATCGGGATTTCTACGGTCGACTCGTAGAATCCTCGGTGGGTGCGCATCTCGTTAATGCCGCCCAACAAAGGGTCTGCGAGGTATTCTATTGGCGAGACCGTAATCAGGAAGTGGATTTTGTGGTTCGTACCGGCAACAGACTCATCGCCATTGAGGTCAAAAGCGGTCGCCGTCGCGACACGCTTCCCGGCATCGCTGCCTTCTCCGAGGCCTTCCATCCGCACCGCACATTATTGGTGGGGGCGGACGGCATCCCCGTCGAAGAATTCCTGTCGTGCCCCGTCGAGGAGTGGGTCGCAGCATAACCCCGGCTGTCGATCCCGAGTCCGGCGAGGTCAGAGTCCGCACATCCCAGGCGCCAACGGCGTACCGAGTATTTTCTGGTTCCATCATCTTTCGTAGGTATCCCTTCGATGCCGAATCCGCAAAACGAGAACTTGAGCGTCGAGAAGAGCGAAGATGACGCGGTAGTCTCCAACGCGTAGTTTGCGAAGCCCGGAGAAGTCGCCCTTCAAGAGGGGATATGTGTCTGCACGCAAGGAAAGCCCAGGCGTGTCTGTCAACTCCATGATCCGATCGAGGACCGAGCACACCGGACACAGCCGTTGTCGCCGCCGGGGGCTGGAAGAAAAGTTCCATCGAGTGGAGAAAAAGTTCCATCGAATGGAACAAAGCTTCCACTCGATGGAACCCGGGTTCCACACGATGGAAGAAACCTTCCAGGCGACAGGGAGTCGTTAGGCTTCGGGGAGGAGAAACCGCGAATGGACCCCGCAGCAGAGCGCAGCACGCTGCGGGGCAGGCGCGAATGAACGCGAATGGGAGAGGGGTGGTGGGCGGGGAGAGTTGGGGGTAGGAGCGGTAGTAAGAGTAGGAGTAAGGGTATGGGGACGAGTAAGGGTGCAGCCTGAAGGGCTGCCAGAGCAGAGCCCAGTGCAAGCGGCATGCGCAGCAAAGCGGAGCAGGCCGCGCCGCGCTGGGATCATGCGCCCACCCCCAACCACAAGCAGCCTGAAGGGCTGCCAGAACTTCCATCGCACCGCAGACCTCGACCTTTGTCGCCCTTCCTTGTCGCCCCTCTTTGTCGGGATTCGCTGCCGATATCCGACAAAGGGCTTGGACAAAGAGGGGCGACAAAGGGATGAAGTTGGGGTCAGAGCCAAAACCCGTCTGGCCGTTGGGCTCCCACCTTCGCCAAAGGCTACGGCGGGCGGGCCGGGGGGACGGGTTGCAAACCCGTCCTACGCCAGCAGCACGCCCGTAAGACGGGATCCCATCCCGTCTCCCAAAGCCCATCAGCCCTTTCACCCTTACTCGAACAACCTTACTCCCTGTCCGCCGTAGCCCTGGCCGCAAAGCACCCATCACCCGACGCTATTGGTCGTTATGTGGCTTCGTGCGTGACCTGCGGCCGCGGCGGCTAGGGTGTGGTGATTGATTCCCGAGGCGACGCGCAAGCGCGCGCTCGAAGGGCCGGGCGGTGAAACGGCCGTGGAACAAAACTTCCACTCGATGGAACCCGGGTTCCACCGGCCGCGCCGGGCTTTTTGTGATGGCATTCGTTTGCGCGATCCGTCATCCCGAGCTTGTCTCCAGACTCTGGAGAACGCAGGAGATTCCTCGACAAGCTCGGAATGACAACTCAGGCAAATCAAGAAGTCATGTATCAAGAATATTGCTGGCCGAACGCGGTGGACCTCAGCCATGGAAATTTCTAAAGTAACGCAACGTCAAGCCAAGCCGAAGGAGACCCCCGTGAGAATCTTTAACGACATCACCGAAACCGCCTTTAACACGCCGCTCGTCCGCCTCAACCGTGTCATGGCCGGCATCGACGCCACCGTGCTGGTGAAGATGGAGTCGCATAATCCGCTCGGCAGCGTGAAGGACCGCATCGGCATCAACATGATCCGCCAGGCGGAGAAGGACGGCGTGCTCTCGAAGGACGGCTACATCATCGAGCCGACGAGCGGGAACACCGGCATCGCCCTCGCCTTCGTCTGCGCGGCGCGCGGCTATAAACTGATCCTCACCATGCCCGAAAGCATGAGCGTGGAGCGGCGCCACCTGCTGCGCATCCTTGGCGCCGAAGTGGTGCTGACCCCGGCGGAAAAGGGAATGCCCGGCGCGGTCGCCAAGGCAGAGGAACTGGTCGAAGCGCACCCCGGCTCTTTTATGCCCCAGCAGTTCATGAACCCGGCGAACCCGGCGATTCACCGCGAAACCACGGCGGAAGAGATCTGGCGCGACACGGACGGGACGGTCGATATCTTCGTGGCGGGCGTGGGCACGGGCGGCACGATCACCGGCGTGGCGCAAGTGATCAAGCCGCGCAAGCCGTCGTTTCAGGCGATCGCAGTGGAGCCCGCCAAATCGCCGGTGCTGGCGGGCGGCAAACCGGGGCCGCACCGCATCCAGGGCATCGGCGCCGGCTTTGTTCCCGACGTGATGCAAGAAGGGCTCGTGGATGAGATCTTCCCCTTGCAGGAAGAGGATGCGGGGGCCATGGCGCGGCGCGTGGCGCGGGAGGAAGGTATCCTCGTCGGCATCTCGGCGGGCGGAAATATCCACGCCGCGGTCGAGGTGGCGAAGCGCCCCGAGAACCGGGGCAAAACGATCGTGACGATCGGTTGCGACACCGGAGAGCGCTATCTCTCCACATGGCTTTTCGAAGAAGACCGACGGTAAAGAACGAGTGGTCTGCCGCTTCGGCTTTCCCCTACCTGTGCAATAGGGTATGCATGTGGCCGACAATGCGAACAAAAGACCAAAGAAAGGACATGCCACGCAAAACACGATTCTTGGTTCGGCCATGGGTGTGTTGCGCCTTGCTCTGCGTCGGATGCGCAACGGTGGGCCCGGAGTATGAAGCCCCCGACATGGGCGCGCCCGCTGCATGGTTGGGCGAGACGGGGGATAGCGACGAAGCCCTCGCCGCGTGGTGGTTGCTGTTCGATGACCCGGCCCTGACGGCGCTCCTGGCGGAGGTCCGCGCGAATAATCGCCAGCTCGCCATGGCGGTGGCGAACTTGGACCGATACGCGGCAATGTACGGTGTGGTGCGCGCGGATGCGTTTCCACAAGTGGGGGCGCAAGGCAGCGCTGCGTACGATCGTCAGACCGAGCGGGTGCGCCGCCCGCCGGGCATGCCGATTCCCGATAATCCGACCTGGCTCTATCAGGCAGGCTTTTCCATGGCGTGGGAGCTGGATCTGTGGGGCCGCGTGCGGCGAAGCAAGGAGGCGGCCCGCGGTCGGTTCGAAGCGGCGGCAGAGGACGTGCGCCATACGTTGGTGCTCCTGCAGGCGCAGGCGGCGGCCGAATACATTAAGCTGCGAGCCGTCCAGGCGCGTCTCGCGACGGCGGAGCGGAACATCGAGCTGCAACGCGAGACGCTGGAGGTGGTGCGGGGCCGGTTCGATGCGGGGATGACGGGTGAAATCGATGTGTTCCAGGCGGAAATGAACCTGGCGGCAACGGAGGCGTTGGTGCCATCGTTGAAGGCGGAGTTGGACGAGACGCTCAACGCACTCTGCGTGCTGGCAGGCGCCTGGCCGGGCGCATTCGACGACTTACGCGAGGCAGGCCCTATTCCCGCCGCTGACACGTTGCCGCATTTGTTGCCCGCCGAACTGGTCCGGCGTCGGCCCGATATCCGTTCCGCCGAGCGCGACCTTGCCGCGCAGACGGCGCGTATTGGCGTGGCGCAGGGAGAACTGTTTCCGAAGCTGGCGCTGGACGGCATGTTCGCCTTCGCGGCAACGGACCCCGACGACCTGGTCTCTTCGGCCGCGCGGGTGTTCAGCATCGGGCCGGTGCTCTCCATGCCGGTCTTTACGGGCGGCAAGGTGCGCAGCACGGTTCGTGCGGAGGAAGCCGCGGCACGGGCCGCGCTGGCTCGATATGAAAAGACGGTTTTGACGGCGTTTGGCGAGTGCGAGGATGCGTTGTCGCGATTTGCGCGTACCGGTGAACAAGTGGCCGCGTTGCGCAGCGCCGTGGCCGCGGCGGTGCGCGCGGTGGATCTGGTCACCGAGTTGTACGGCACTGGCCTGACGGATTTTCAGCGTGTCCTGGATGCGCAGCGGCAGTTGGCGCAATACGAAGATTCGCTGGCGCAGGCCGAAGGCGCGCGCGCCGCGAGCCTCGTGGCGGTCTACAAGGCGTTCGGTGGCGGGTGGTAAGAGGAATTGATGCGATGAACTGGAAGAACCGGAATGTGATGGGAAAGATTGTGGGCGGTGTTTTGCTCATGGTCGGCGTGGCTGGGGTGTTTCTCTACCGTGTCGCGCCGAAACCTGCGCCAGAGGATACGACGGTGCGCCCGATTAAATCCATGGTTGTAGGCTCTGTCACCGATCGGCCTGTTTTACATTTCCCCGGTTCCGTGGAGGCGGACCGCGAAGTGGACCTGGCGTTCGAGGTGGGCGGGCGATTGATCGATTTTCCCGTGCGGCGCGGCATGACGGTGGAAGAAGGCACCGTGCTGGGGCGGCTCGACCCGACCAACTTCGAAAACCAGGTGCGCAATGTGGAGGCGGAATTGGAACTCGCCCGAAGCACGCTGTCGCGCATCGAGCGGGCACTGGCTGCGGGCGCGGTCTCGGAGGAGGAATTTGCGCGTGCGTCCGCCGCGGTACAGAAGGCCGAGGCACAGTTGGCGATTCAAGAGAAGGCGCTTTCGGACACGGTGCTCACGGCACGGTTCGAGGGACGCGTGTCAGAGACCTATGTGAACACCTTCGACAACATCACTCCAGGCCGAACGGTGCTGAAGTTGCAGGACACGCGCCGCCTGGCGTTGTCGGTGGCCGTTCCGGAAACCTACGTGCAATGGGCGCGGCCGGACTTTCTGGAGAGGACACCGTTTTCCGTCTCGTTCGATTCCCTGCCGGGCGTAACGTATCCGGCGACGATCAAGGAGTACGCCACGGTTGCCGATCCGGTGACGCGCACCTTTCGGGTGCGTGTGCAGTTCGAGCATGATGAAGACTATATCTTGTTGCCGGGCATGACGGGCACGGTGCATGTGGATGGCCCCACGCACGTCTATGAGGAGGCGCCGCTGCTCGTGCCCTCCGATGCGGTGGGGTTCGCCTCCGACGGGCGCGCGTTTGTCTGGGCGCTGGAGCGAACCGATGCGCCGGAGGTCTTTGCGGCGCGCCGTATCTTCGTAGAGTTGGGCAGGCGCAGCGGCGAGATGATTGAGGCGGATGGCATTGAGGAGGGCACGAGAATCGCAACGGCGGGCGTGGCGATTCTGACGGAAGGGCGTCGCGTCCGCCTCCTCGGCGAGGCGGGAGATATTGCGCGATGAGCGTGGCGGCCTTCTGCATGGAGCGCAAGGTGCTGACCTATGCGCTGACGCTGACGCTGTTTCTTGGCGGCGTTCAGGCGTATCGGCAAATCGGCCGGCTCGAAGACCCTGAGTTCACCATCAAGACCGCGCAGATCATTACCCTCTACCCAGGCGCCTCGGCCCTCGACGTGATGAACGAGGTGACCGATCCCATCGAAATCGCTGTTCAACAGCTTGGGCAGATCAAGAAGGTCACCAGCGTCTCCTATCCCGGTCGCTCCGTGGTGTCGGTGGAGATTCAAGACCGGTATGGCGCCAAGGACCTGCCGCAGGTCTGGGACGAGCTGCGGCGTAAAGTGCGCGACATGCAGGGGCGACTGCCCGAGGGCGCGGCGGAGCCAATCATCGCGGACGATTTCGGGGATGTGTTCGGCGTCTTCTATGCCATCTATGGCGACGGCTACTCCTATGCCGATTTGCGCGACTACGCGAAGGTGCTGCGCCGCGAGTTGCTGTTGTGCGATGACGTGGCAAAGATCGAACTGGTGGGCGAGCAGCAGGAGGTCGTTTACATCGAGTTCAGCCGCGCGCGCCTGGCCAACTCGGGTATCGGCATCCGGCAGTTGCACCAGGCCATCTCGGGCCGCAACACCGTCGCCGACGCCGGGGCCATCGAGATTGGCGACAAGATGGTGCGGATCTATCCGACCGGGAAGATTGACTCCGTCGAGGAGCTGGGCGAGTTGCTGCTGATCCAGCCCGGGCCCGGCGGGCAACCGGCCGTGCGCGTGCGCGATATTGCGGAAATCCGCCGCGACTACCTGGACCCACCGCGCGCCCTGCTCCGCTATAACGGCCATCCCTGCATTGGCCTCGGCATCTCGACCGTTAAAGGCGGCAACGTCATCACCATGGGCGCTTCGATCGACCGGCGCATCGAAGAGCTGAAGGCCGAAACGCCGATCGGCATCGAGTTCGGCGTCATCTCGCATCAGGCCGACAGCGTCAACCTGGCCGTACGCGGGTTCGTGGTGAACCTGCTCCTCGCGGTCATCATCGTGATTGCCGTGCTCCTGGTCGCCATGGGCATGCGCAGCGGTTTGCTCATCGGCGTGGTGCTGGTCGTGACCGTGATGGGCACGGTACTGGCCATGGAGGGGCTGGGCCTGATGTTCGACCGGGTGAGCCTCGGTGCCTTCATCATCGCGCTCGGCATGCTGGTCGATAACGCCATTGTCATTACCGACGGCGTGCTGGTTGCCGCGCAGAAAGGCGAAGACCGCGTGAAAGCGGCTTTGGCCACAGTGAAGCAGACCCAGTGGCCCCTGCTCGGCGCCACGGTCGTGGCCATTCTCTCCTTCGCGCCCATCGGCGCCTCACAGGACGCAACGGGCGAGTATTGCCGGTCGCTCTTTCTGGTCTTGTTGATCTCCTTGTCGTTGAGCTGGCTGCTGGCCATTACGGTGACGCCCCTGCTCGCCACGCAGTTCCTCAAGAGCCGCCCACGCGACCCGCAACAGGAGCGCGATCCGTACGACGGCCCGTTTTATCGCTGGTATCGCGCCTTCCTGGTCCGCTGCATCCGTTACCGATGGATCTCCGCCTCGGTCCTGCTCGTCTTGCTGATGGCCTCGCTCGTCGGATTCGGTTTCGTGAAGCAGAGCTTCTTCCCCGACTCCACGCGGCCGCAGTTCATGGTGCATGTATGGATGCCGGCCGGCGCCTCCATCCATGCCACGGACGCACGCGTGCGCCTGCTGGCGGAAGAAGTCCGCGATCTCCCCGGCGTCACCGCAGTGACGGAAATGGTCGGCACCAGTGGCCTGCGTTTTCTGCTGACCTACTCCCTGGAAACGCCCGATCCCGCCTACGGTTTGTTGCTGGTGGATGTTGAGGACGCTGACCTGATCGGCGAGTTGTCGGAACGAATCACGGCCTTCGCCGCCGAGGCTACGCCCGATGCCATGGTCTATGCCCATCGCTTTGTGCTCGGGCCGGGCGACCCGCAGAAGATTCAGGCGCGCATCTCCGGGCCGGACCCGGCGGTGTTGCGGCGTCACGCGGACACGGCACTGGCGATTCTTCGCGACGGCCCGCGGCTCGTCGAGGTGCAGTCCGATTGGCGGAACCGCGTCGACGTACTCAGGCCGGTGGTTTCCGAGGCGCGCGCCCGAAGTATCGGAGTCTCCCGCACGCAGATCGCCGCCGGCTTCAAAGCCGTGACGACGGGCCTCCCCATCGCCGCCTACAAGGAAGGCGACGACACCTTGCCCGTGATCCTGCGCGCATCACCGGACGAGACGTCGGACCCGGACAGCCTCTACAGTGCGTGGTTCTGGAGCACGCTGCTGAACCAACCGGTTCCCCTGGCGCAGGTGATCGATCGATTCGAGAACGTTTCCGAGGAGGCGAAGATGCATCGCCGGAACCGGTTGCCGACGATTACCGTCAAGTGCAACACCACGGGGGAAACCGCCGCCGCGGCGTTTCAGCGCATTCGTCCGCTGATCAGCGAGGCCCTGGCCGATTTGCCGGACGGCTATCGGTTGGAGTGGGGCGGCGAATATGAAAGCTCCAGCGACGCGCAGGCGGGCCTGGTGGCAAAGCTTCCGCCGATTCTCGCGGCGATGGTGTTGATTGTGGTGGCCCTCTTTAATTCCGTACGCAAGCCGCTGGTCATCTTCCTCACCGTGCCGCTCACGCTGGTGGGTGTCACGGTGGGTTTATTGATCTTCAATCAACCGTTCGGCTTCATGGCCCTGCTCGGCTTCCTGAGCCTGGCCGGTATGCAGATCAAGAACGCGATTGTGCTGATCGACGAAATCGACGCGCAGCAGGTGGCGGGCGTCGATCCTTTTCACGCGGTGGTGCAGGCGGGCGTCACGCGGTTACGGCCGGTGGTTCTTGCCGCGCTCACCACGGTGCTCGGCATGATGCCTTTGTTGATGGACGCCTTCTATATCTCCATGGCCGTCACCATCATGGTCGGCCTCAGCTTCGCCACGCTATTGACCATGATCGTGATCCCGCTCAACTACGCGATTCTGTTCCGGGTTCGTGAGTGAGGTGAACTGAGCCGAAATTTCGCGATGTCCCGGTGCGGTTAGAATCAGGTGCTGACGGCGTCGTATAACTCCGCCCTCCAGTTTGGAGGTCAGACAAAATGGAGGGGCGAGTTACACGAGCCCGTTGCTGAACGCGGGAGCTGGAAGCTCCCGCCACTTTGAGAGCGGCCCCCACCATAGTGGCGGGAGCATCCTGCTCCCGCTTTCGGGCTCGGACATTTGCAGGGTATTCGAACTCTTCTGACGGTTGGAGAGATCGGCGAGTACGAGTAGGTGTACGAGTACGGGGTCGAATGACGAGACAGGCCTTCGAGCATGGTGTATCGGGCGTTGACGGCGTCCCCCGTGAGGAGGGACGTTGTCCCACCAACGGGGGGACTCACGTCCGTATAACTCCGCCCTCCAGTTTGGAGGTCAGACAAAATGGAGGGGCGAGTTACACGAGCCCGTTGGCGGAAGCGGGAGCTGGAAGCTCCCGCCACTTTAGGCGCTTCCCCCGATAGTGGCGGGAGCATCCTGCTCCCGCTTTCCGTTGTGGCTCAAAACCGCAGGCCGGCGACGGCGACGAGGGAGGACATTTCGAAGGTGACCTCTTTGTCGAATTTTTCGCGCAGGGCGAGGATTTCCTCGCGGGGCCTGTCGGTGGCACGTATGTCGGCTTCGCCGCGCCAGTGCTGAAACTCCACGCCGGCAAAGGCACCCACGCGGTCACTCAAATCCCACTCGAGCAGGGCGCGCGCGCCGAGGTTTGTGTAATCGACATTGACCGCCTTCTCGTTGCGGGAACTGACACCGAAATCGCGGCTGCTGCCGTCATAACGCAGGAAGGCGGCATAGGCCTGCAGGTGCAGGTCGAGGCGGTCGGAGATCGGAAGGCGCGCTTTGCCGCCGAGGCCCAACTCGGGCACGACCAGACCGGTGCGTCCAGAGCCGCGCCCACCGACGACATAGTCGCGAGGCGGGTTTTCGTATTGGATGACGCGCTGCGCAGGGCCGGCGTCGACGGTGTAGTCGGCCATGAAGGCGAAGAGGCCGAGATGGCCCCAGGGCGTGAAGGAGGGGCCATAGGCGTCGCCGAAGGAGACCGGCGTGAAAAGAAAGCGGAGATCGAAGGCGTATATGTCCAGATCGCCGGAAAGACGCTGGCCCTCGGGAATGACCATATACTCGAAATCGCGGCCGCGGAACGTTACGCGGTCGACGCCGATGAAGAAGTCGCGATCGGCGGTGCCGCTGACGGAAGGGTTTCCATACAGGAAATGGCTCTGCAGCGTGAAGAGGCGCCATTCTTTTTCGAGCGAGAGGCCGAGGGTAGCGAATTGTTCGTCGAAGCCGAGTTCGCGCCAACTGTAGTTTTCGGGCGGGGCGCCGGAGGTGCGCCCACCCACTTGCTCGATGGGGCGGGTTGTTTCCTGCACTTCTCCGTCGAGGCCGAAGACGGAGCCAAAGGTAAGGCCGATCGAGAAGGTCTTGCGGTCTTCAAGGTCGCGGCCCCACTGAAGCTGGGCGAAGGCCGTGGCGGGCAGCAACAGTGCGGTGAGAAAGATCGGAAAGGATTTCAATGGGGAGCCTCCAAAAGAGAGTGACGGTAGGTGAGGCACGGCACCGTAGTAAGGTGATGCGGATGCCGCAACCCTGAATCGGCCTGGAAGCTCGTCAGAACGGCCAGATGACCGGGGCGAGAGAGAGGGCGACCGTGGCGATTAGCAGGTTGAGGGGAATGCCGATGCGCAGGTAGTCGCTGAACCGATAGCCGCCGGGACCATACACCATGAGGTTGGTCTGGTAGCCGATGGGTGTGGCGAAGCTGGCGGAGGCGGCCACCATGATGCACATGATGAAGGGCATGGAACTGACGCCGAGCCGCTCGGCCGTGTTCATGGCAATGGGGAAGACGAGCGCGGCGGCGGCGTTGTTGGTGACGGTTTCGGTGAAGAGGACGGTGACGAAGTAGACCATGACCAGCGCGCCCCATGGGTGGTCTCGCACAATGCCCAGGAGCAGCGAGGCGATAGCGCCAGCCGCGCCGCTGACGTCGAGCGCAACGCCGAGACCGAGTGCGGCGGCGATGACCAGCAAGACATTCCACTCGATGGCGCGGCGCGCCTGGCCGGGGGAGCAGCAGCGGAGCAGGAGCATCGCCGCGGCGGCCAGCATCGCGGCCTTGAGCATACTGAGCCAACCCAGGGCGGAGGCGGCGACCATGCCTGCCAGAACCACCATGGCGAGGGGAGCGCGCTCGAAACGGCGCGGGGTGGAGTCTTCGACGCTGCTGACGAGGTAGAAGTCGCGCGAGTCCTTCTGGCGGGGAATGAAGCCGGCGTGCGACTCGATGAGCAGGGTGTCGCCGGGGCGCAGCACGATGTCGCCGATCTTGCCCTGCACGCGTTCGCCGTTGCGGGCCACGGCAATGACGACGGCGTTGTAGACGTTACGAAAGCGGCCGTTGCGAATGGTGCGGTTGACGAGCGGGCAGGTATCTGAAACGACGGCCTCGACCAGGCAGCGCTGGTGGCGGGGGGCGTCGAGCTTGAAGAGCTGGTCCGAGGCGGGTTGCAGGCCGATCTGTTTATAGAGCTCGCGTACGGAGTCGATGTTGCCAACAAAGACGAGGCGGTCTCCCGCTTGGAGGAGGGTGTTGGGTGAGACAGCGGAGACGACCTGGTCGTCGCGAATGAGTTCGGCGAGATAAGCGCCGGGCAGGTGGCGCAGGCCGGACTTCTCGATGGAGACGCCATTGAAGAGGCTGCCTGCGGGGACTTCGAGTTCCAGCGTGTACTCGCGTGGGTTTTCAAAAACCTCGCCGAGCGTTTTGCGGGCCGGCAGCAGGCGGTGAGCGGCGAAGACCATGAAGAGGGTGCCGACGATGGCGCAGGGCAGGCCGAGCTTGCCGATTTCGAAGATGGGTAGAGAGAGGCCATCGTAGCGGGCCTGGACCATGCCGTTCACGACGAGATTGGTGCTGGTGCCGATGAGGGTGCAGATGCCGCCGAAGATACTGGCGTAGCTGAGGGGAATCAGCATGCGCGAGGGAGAGACACGGATGCGTCGGCACCATTCCTGGACGACGGGAATGAACATGGCGACGACCGGGGTGTTGTTCAGGAAGGCGCTGAGCCCAGTGACGGGGAGCATCATGCGAAGCTGCGCGCGGCGTGGACCGGTGGGGCGGCCGAGCACATGCGTGGAAATCCAGGAGAGTCCGCCGGTTTCCTGCAGGCCGGTGACGACAACGTAGAGCACGCCGACCGTGATCATGCCGCTGGAACTGAACCCGGCCAGGGCCTGCTCGGTGCTGAGCACGCCGCCGACCAGCAAGACAACGAGACCGCCCAGGAAGACGAAGTCGGCGGGCATGCGGGTCAGGGCGAGGAGGCCGAAGCAGGTGGCGACTGTCGCGAGGGTGAACCAGGCCGCCGGGGTGAGTTGGCTGAGCGCGTCGGCGAGCATGGAGTTGTCTCTGGAAAGAGGCCGTATCGGATTTGTTTTCGCCCCGAGGGCGCCGGGGTCAGGAGGCGCCCGCCTGCACCATCAGGTCGCTGACCATACGGCTGAACTTGACCGGATCGCGGAGAGGCAGCCCTTGACTTAACAGGGCCTGATTATAGAGGAGGTCGATATAGTCTTTCAACTGCGCACTGTCCGGATCTTCGGCGAAGAGGGCTTGCAGGCGCGGGACAAGCGGGTGCGCCGGGTTCAGTTCGAGAATGGGCTTGGTCTCGGGGACTTCCTGCTTCATGGCGCGGAGGATGCGTTCCATGTGCGGATTCAGGGCGTTTTCGTCGGCGACGAGGCAGCAGGGGGACGCGGCGAGGCGCAGGCTGAAACGCACCTCTTTGACCTGCTCCTTGAGGCTTTCGCCGATGGCGGTGAGCAGGTCGCGGTGCGCTTCTGCGGCGGCGTCGCGCTTTGTCTGTTCTTCGGTGGCGGCCTGGCCGAGATCGAGTTCGCCACGGTCAATGGGGCGCAGGGCGCAGCCGTCGTATTCGGGCAAAGACTGCACGACCCATTCGTCGATGGGGTCGGTCATGAGGAGCACTTCAATTTCCTTCTCGCGAAAGATTTCGAGATGCGGGGAGTGGCGGGCGGCCTCTTCGGAGTCGGCCGTGAGATAGTAGATTGTCTTCCGCTCTTCCGGCAGGCGGTCGCGCGCTTCGCGCAGGGTCACGGGCTCCTCGCCATGCGTGGATGGATAGAGCATCAGGTCCGCAAGGGCGTCTTTGTTGGCGAAATCGGCGTGCAGCCCTTCTTTCAGGACTTTACCGAACTCGCGGAAGAACCCGACGTAGGTGTCGCGCCGGTTGTCCTTCATCTGGGCGAGGGTCTTGAGCACACGGTTGACGAGGTTCTTCTGGATTTTACGAACGATGGCGTCGTCCTGGAGCATTTCGCGGGAGACGTTGAGCGGGAGGTCGCTGGAGTCGACCACGCCGCGCACGAAGCGGAGGTAGGGCGGAATGAGTTCCTTGCAGTTGTCGGTGATGAAGACGTTCCGCACATAGAGGTGGATGCCGTGTTGCGGTTCGGGACCGAGCAAATCGAAGGGCGCCTTTTCGGGGAGGTAGAGGAGCGCGGAGAATTCCACGGCACCCTCCGCCTGAAAATGGATCGTTTCGAGCGGTGTGCCGCCGTCATGGCTGACGTGGTGATAGAACTCGCGGTAATCCTCTTCGGTGATCTCTGCTTTGGGCCGCTTCCAGATGGACTTCATGGAGTTGAGGGTTTCTTCCTCGACGGTTTCCTTGTCGTCCTTGGTGCGGGTGACGAGGAGGCGGATGGGAAACTCGATGTAGTTGGAGTATTCCTTCACGATGGAGCGGAGGCGCCATTCGCTGAGGTAGTCGTCCTGGTCCTCGCGCAGATGCAGGGTGACGTCGGTGCCCGGCTCGGCGCGTTCGGTTTCTTCGACCGTATAGCTGCCGCCGCCATCCGATTCCCAGCGCAGGGCATTGGATTCGCCAACGCGACGGGTGACGACGGTGACGCGGTCGGCGACCATGAAGGCACTGTAGAAGCCGACGCCGAACTGGCCGATGAGTTGCGGGCTGCCTGTTTCCTGGCTGTTCTTGAGTTCGGCAAGAAAGGCCTTGGTGCCCGAGTTGGCAATGGTGCCGATGTTGCGGTCGAGTTCCTCGGCGTTCATGCCGATGCCGTTATCGCTGATGGTGAGCGTACGTACTTCGCGATTCGGCGAGATGCTAATGGCCCATTCCTGGTGGCCGGTGTCGCCGCTCTTAATCGTGAGCGCCTCGAAGCGGGCGCGGTCGATGGCATCGGATGCGTTGGAGATGAGTTCGCGAAGAAAAATCTCTTTTTTCGAGTAGAGCGAATGAATCACGAGATCGAGGAGCTGCTGCACCTCGGTTTTGAATTTGCGGGTCTTTTTGCTCATGGCGCTACAAACCTCCGGGTTGGGTTCATGAACGAGGCGGGGAACGTTCCAAAGCCCGGCGGGCTTGTCAACCGTCTGGAGCGGCGGGGGAGGGGAGGAAGCTGGCTGTGGCAAGGCTCAATGATGCTAGGTTGGGCGCGCGGCCCTTTGATGATTGGTTGGCCTGCCACAGCCATCAGCTTCTGGGAACTCATAGAGCATAGGCCATGCCAAGTCGGGTGTGCACGTGCATGCGAAGATGTCTGCCGGGCGCGACCTCGCACGAATTGGCATAGACGATGCTACCTACTTGAATTCGAAGATCATTCAAACCGGAAACGAGAGATAGAGATGAACCTGCACCTGTACGATCGAGCCCACGCCCAAGTGATGGAACCCTGGATGCGCGAGACGAGCCTGGTTAAAGCGCTGGCCGACACCACGGCCGATATCAGTCGCCATCGGTGCGACGAGAGCAAACGGGCGGGCCACGATATCGGGTGGGACCGGGCGGTCGTCGACTGGACGATGCGTTTCGGGCATGGGCTTCGCGAAGGCGCCCGCCGCTGAAGCGCGGGAGCATCCTGCTCCCGCAGGCCATGCAAAGGTTTGCGGACATCTTGCTGTTTTCCCTTTCGTGCCATTTCTCTAAAGTTGCGTTATACTTTTCTTGTCGCAATGGACCCGCTTCGGTTCTCGGGTTCGGGCGGAGGAAGCAATGAGTGACGCGCAGATCATGGAAGGCGTGCCGGCGCGCTATTGGGAGCCGTTACCGAACGGACGCGTGCTTTGTACGCTTTGCCCGTGCGCCTGTCGGCTGAAGGACGGCCAGCGCGGTGCCTGTTTCGTGCGTGCCTGCAAGGATGGCGCCATGGTGCTTACGACCTATGGGCGGTCGAGCGGGTTCTGCATCGATCCCATTGAGAAGAAGCCGCTGAATCATTTCCTGCCCGGCACGCCTGTTTTGTCGTTCGGAACGGCTGGCTGCAATCTCACCTGCCGGTTTTGTCAGAATTGGGACATCAGCAAATCGCGCGAGTTCGATACGCTTGCGGATACGGCCGATCCAGAAACCGTGGCCCGCGCCGCCCGCGCGCTCGGTTGCCGCAGCGTGGCCTTCACCTATAATGACCCGGTCATCTTTCTCGAATATGCGGTCGACATCGCAAAGGCGTGTCATGCACAGGAAATTCGAACCGTGGCTGTGACGGCTGGGTATATCAATTCCGAGCCGCGCCGCGAGTTTTTTGCGAACATGGACGCCGCAAATGTCGATTTGAAGGGGTTCAGCGAGGATTTCTATCAACGGATCTGCGGCGCAACGCTTGCTGGCGTGCAGGAAACACTGGTGTATCTGAAGCATGAGACGGGCGTCTGGTTTGAACTCACCACGCTGCTGATTCCCGGCGAGAACGATGCGCCCGAGGAGATCGACGAAATGACCCGCTGGGTCGTGGCAGAGTTGGGGCCGGATGTGCCGATGCACTTCACGGCGTTTCATCCCGACTACAAGATGCTCGACAAGCCAGCCACGCCCGCCGGCACCTTGGTGCGTGCGAGGGAAATCGCGATGGGGAACGGGGTGCGCTATGCCTACACGGGGAACGTTCATGACGAGGAGGGGGGCAGCACATATTGCGCGGGATGCGGCGAGCGGCTGATCGGGCGCGATTGGTATGTGATTACCCATTGGGCGGTGACGGGTGAAGGGGCCTGTCCGGCGTGCGGCGCGAAGTGTGCGGGGGTGTTTGAGTCTAAGCCCGGAGCTTGGGGTGCGCGCAGAAGGCCGGTGCGATTGCGGGATTTCCGGCGCTGAGTCTTCTTCCGAATCTTCCGCTCCGGCCGGATAAACCGGCCGGGGGCGTTCTCTTCGCGGCCGGGGAAGCTGGCCAAGGGCGTTCTCTCGCGGCCGGGGAAGCTGGCCGGGGGCGTTCTCTACGCGGCCGGGGAAGCTGGCCGGGGGCGTTCTCTTTGCGGCAGAGCTTGATCCAGCGGGATCAGAAAATGAAGAAAACGGGTGGCAGGCGGCGACCTTGTACGCGATACTGTCCAGTTATGAAGGCCATCACTTACACTGCCGCCAGGGAAAATCTTGCAAAGACCATGCAGCGCGTCTGCGAGGATCGTGCACCGGTCATCATTACGCGTCGCCGCGACCAGGCGGTGGTGATGATGGCGTTGGAGGATTACGAAGCGCTTGAGGAGACCGCTTACCTGTTGCGCAGCCCGCGGAACGCAAAACGCCTGCGCGAAGCGGTTGAGCAGCTTCGCGAGGGCAAAGGAACCGAAAAGAAATTGCCCACCTTCTGATGAAGATCATCTTCGCGGAGCGCGGCTGGGAAGATTTCGTTTACTGGGTCAACAATGATCGCAAAATTGCGGCGCGGATCGTTCGACTCATCAAAGATATCGAGCGTGATCCGTATGAGGGTTTGGGCAAACCGGAACCTTTGAAGTATGACCTTGCAGGTTTCTGGTCCAGAAGGATCACCGATGAGCACCGCCTTGTATACGCTGTCGACAAGGAGCGGATCTTGGTCGCTCAAGCTCGATACCACTATTGATGAAGCGCCTGCCGATCCTTCATCACGTCGCGCGGAGAATTCCGATCAGGTCGTCGAGTTTTCCGTCGGGGTCGGTCTTTGTCATACGGGGGAAGCGAATGCCGTCTTTCAGATATTCGCCGTTGCGGGTGAGGATGACTTTGTCCTCCTGCGTTTCCACCGATTCGATGCCACGGCGGGCGGCGAAGATTCGGACAGTCGCCGCTTTTAGCAGGCGGATGACCGGCGCGGGCAGCGGCCCGTAGCGGTCGGAGAACTCGGCTTCCATCTCGGCCACTTCTTCTTCAGAGACGCAGGCGGCGAGGGCGCGGTAGGCCTGTACGCGCAGGGCTTCGTCTTCGATGTATTCGACCGGCAAGATCGCGGCATCGGACTGGTGCGCGGAGGCCGTGTCGTGACGCAGAAAGTCGAGGCGCAACTGCGTGTCGACGAGGATGGGCGGCGTTTCGCCTTTGGCGGTCGCCACGGTGCGGCGCAGCAACTGGCAGTAGAGTTCGAAGCCGACGGCCGCGATGTGGCCGCTCTGCTCGGCACCAAGAAGGTTGCCTGCGCCGCGGATTTCGAGGTCCTTGAGCGCCAGCTTGAAGCCTGACCCCAGGCTGGTGTGCCGCTTGAGGGCGCTGATGCGCTCGCGCGCGTCGGGCGCCAGCCCGCCCTGGTTCGGCACGAGCAGATAGGCGTAGGCCTTGTGTTTGTAGCGGCCGACGCGCCCGCGTAACTGGTAGAGCTCGGAGAGGCCAAAGCGGTCCGCGCGATCGATGAGGATGGTGTTGACGTTGGGAATGTCGACGCCGCTCTCGATGATGGTGGTGCAGAGGAGCACGTCGTATTCGCCCTGCACGAAGGCGCGCATGACATCGGCGAGCTCTCTTTCGTGCATCTGCCCATGCGCCATGGCGACCCGCGCTTCGGGGACCCAGTTGACGATGCGGTGGCGCATGCGCTCGATGGTGAGCACGCGGTTGTGCAGGAAGAAGACCTGCCCCTCGCGGTTCAACTCGCGGAGAATGGCCTGGCGGATGAGCGCCTTGTCGAAAGGGGCCACGATGGTTTCGATGGGAAGGCGCTCCTGCGGCGGTGTCTGAATGGTGCTCATGTCCTTGGCGCCCAGCAGGCTCATGTAGAGCGTGCGCGGAATCGGGGTGGCGGTCATCGTGAGGACGTCCACCAGCCGGCGCAGGTGTTTGAAATGTTCCTTTTGAGCAACGCCGAAGCGCTGCTCTTCGTCGATCACCAGAAGGCCCAGGTCCTTGAAATGAACGTCGGCCTGCAGCAGGCGATGTGTGCCGATAACAATATCGACGATGCCTTCCCGAACGCCGCGCAGGATGCGCTTTTGCTCGCCGTCGGTCTGGAACCGGCTGAGCATGGCGATGGTGAAGGGAAAGGCGCTCATCCGGTTGACGAACGAGTCGCGGTGCTGCTGCGCCAGGATGGTGGTGGGCACGAGCACCGCCACCTGTTTGCCGTTCATGACGGCCTTGAAGGCGGCGCGCATGGCGACTTCTGTTTTGCCATAGCCGACATCGCCGCAGACGAGGCGGTCCATGGGGCGGGGGCGCTCCATGTCCTGTTTGACTTCGCGAATGGCCTGATCCTGGTCGGGCGTTTCTTCGTAGAGGAAGGCGTGGTCGAATTCGATCTGCCAGGGGGCGTCGGGCGCGAACGCGTATCCGGCCTCCGTGTCGCGCGCGGCCTGGGTTTCGAGCATGGTGGCGGCAAGGTCCTCGACGGCGCGTTGCGCGGCCTTTTTCTCGCGACTCCATTTGCGGCCGCCGAGCCTGTGCAGGGAAGGTGTGCGATTGCCGGTACCGACATAGCGGCTGAGCAGGTGCGCGTGGGTGACCGGGACCTGTAGCCGGCCTTTGTCCGCATATTCGAGTGTCAGCACTTCGGTCATCTGGCCGTGCACGCGCACTTCGCTCATGCCGAGATAGCGACCGATGCCGTGCTCGACGTGCACCACAAAGTCGCCGGGCTTCAGCTCGGTCCATTCCGCGATGCGGCGGCCCAGGCTTCGGCGGGTGGGCCCTTTGCGGCGGGCGTGGAGATGGTAACGCCCGCGCAGCGCCTTGCGTTGGCCGAGCAGGTCGGACTCGGCGACCACGAGCAGGCGCCGGGCGCGGTCATGGAAGCCGGCGGAGAGACGCCCGATGCGCGTGTCGAGCCGGTCCAACAGATGGCGCTGATGGGAGTAGACCTCCAGAAAGCGGTCGCGCGCGCCGGTGGTGCCGAACAGCAGCGACACATGGGTGCCTTGATCCAGAAAGGCGTTGAGCCGGGCCAGGAAGTCGCCGCGCGCCTGTTGGACGGCATCCGGCGTGAAGACCGCGCCGGTTGCCGCGGAGAGGCCGTCGACCGGTTCGATGGCCAGTTCGAGGTGCGTATCGAGATCGGGCCGATCCGGACCGATGAACAACTGGCCCCCGGTCCTGCGTTGCGCGAGCCGGCGGCGCACCTGGTTCAGGCTGAGATCCTCGACGGTATGCTCCGACTCGGCCTGCGATTCTTCGTAGACGGCGGCGTGGTGTTCGATGAGGTCGGGATCGAGCCAGACCCAGCAGGCCCCGCCGGGGGCGGCGTCGAGCAGGCTGCCGTGCAAGGGGCCGCCCGGCGGGACGCCGCACCATTCGGTGGCAGGCGGCAGTTCCATGGCATCGAGGGCCTCGACGGAGCGCTGGTTGTTGGGGTCGAAGGCGCGGATGGAGTCGATGGTGGGGCCGAACCATTCGATACGCAGCGGCCAGTCGGCGGTGGGCGGCCAGACATCCACCAGGCCGCCGCGCCGGGCGGCTTCGCCTTTGTTCAGCACCTCGGGTTCCACCTCGTAGCCGGTAGCCACGAGGTGCTCCATGAGCGACTCCAGTTCCAAATCGGTGTCGCGCTGAATGGAGAGGGTGGCTTCGCGAAGCTTGTCGAGCGGGAGCGTTGGCTGCAAGAGCGCCTGCACGGAGACCACCGTGATGGCCGGCGCGTTTCCGCGGGCGATCCGGAGCAGGGTGGCGAGACGGTCGCCGGTGATGTCGGCATGGGGCAACGTATCGGGGCTGGGCGTCGACTCCCAGGCCGGATAGAAGCCCAGCTCCGCCTCGCGCCTGTTGGCGAGTGCGGTGAGGTCCTCGAACAATTCGTCCTGGCGATTGGCGCCGTCTGTGACGGCGATGAGGGGCGTCTCGAAGGTCTGCCAGAGCAGCCAGAGCAGGTGTGCGGTGGCCGAGCCGGGCAATGCCTGGACAGAGCGGGCCGCCCCCTTGCGGATCATATCCGCCAGGGCTTTGCGTTCTCCGGTTGTGAGTCTGGCCGTAAGCGCCGGCTCTGTCATTCGGTGCAGAGCCTACGCGAATCGGCGGGGCGCTTCCAGCCCGGCCCTTCAATTTCGTTGCCATCGCACCAGTTGACGCGGTCAAGGGGTCTGTGCTTATCTTTGCCCATGGCCAGACCTCTACGCATTCAATTGGAAGGCGGCATTTTCTACGTGACCTTCAGCGGGTCCGAAGGAAAGACGCTGTTTCGCAAAGAGTCCGATTACCTCCGGTTCCTGGAGAAACTTACCGATCAGGCGGCGCTGCGAGAGGTGAACCTCTACGCGTATGTGCTGCTGCCGAAGCAGGTGAAGCTTCTCGTGGAAACGCCGAAAGGCAACGTCAGCCGCTTCATGGCGGGGCTGCTGACGGCGTATGCCAATCACCTCCAGCACGCTTACGGCTGGACGGGACCGGTGACGCATGGGCGCTACAAATCGCGGGTCGTCGAACCCGGCCCGTACGTGCTTGCCCTGAGCCGCTGGATTCACCTGGCGCCGGTGTGGGAGAAGAAGTGGCTGAAGAAGCCCACGAACCAGCGCCGCGCGGAAGTGAAGCGTTACCGCTGGAGCAGCTACAAGGATTACACCAGCGCCCACCGGGGACCGGCGCCCGTGGCGATCGAACCGGTCCTGCGCCTCATGAAGGCGCGGGTGCAGGATCGCCGCCGCAAGTATGCCGCTTATGTGGATCAGGCGATTGCCCACCCCGATGCGGAACTGGCAGAGGCCATGTACCGCGCGCCGCTGGGGATCGGCTCGCCCAAATTTGTGGCCGGTCTGCGCCGCGGCGTGACCAAACAGGCGGCAGATCTCCATAAAGGCACCACCGAACGGAAGCGGAAGGCCGAGCAGCGGAAGCGCAAGAAAGAGGTTCTCGACGCGGCGACCGCCTATTTTGGCATTACCATCAAAGATCTGGCGCGACGGAGAAGGCGCGACTCGATTAAACCCGTCGTGGCCGCGCTGCTCACGCGCCATGCCGGATTGACGCAGGAGGAAACCGCCAAAATCCTCGGTGTCGGCTCCGGTGCGGCCGTCTGCGTGCAGTTGCGGCGCTTGCAGGGCGAGAAGGGCGAAGAACGACGCCGCGATCTGGAGCGCATCGAGCGGCGGCTGAAACGGGGACGCGCAAGCTAAGCGAATCCGGAACAGGCTTGCGATCGCTGCGGCCGCGGCCGCACGGCACGGAACAGAGGCGTCCGGCCCACCGCGTGCGGGCTTTCCGGCTGCAGGAGATACGGCGGCATGGTGATTGGTCTGTTGGAATTGAGTATCAGTATTCCCGAGGCGCGCTCGCTGAAGGACAAACGCTCGGTCATTCGCAGCCTGAAGGATCGCATTCTCCACCGCATGAACGTCAGCGTGGCCGAGGTGGGCCGCCAGGACGAATGGAAGTATGCCGATTTCGCCTTCGTCACCGTCGCCGCGACGCGCGATGTGATCGATAAACGCCTCTCTAATCTGTCGGATGCGTTACGTTCCGACCCACGTTACGTCGTCATGGACTTGCACACGCAGATTCTCTAGCCATGGATACGCCAGCCTCACTGGGGATCATTGCCGGAAAAGGAGCATATCCCCTGCAACTGGCCGCGTCCGCCAGGGCCCAGGGTGTTTCGCGCCTTTTCGCCGTGGCGTTCCGCAAAGAGACCGATCCGTCCATTGCGCAGTTGGTGGACGAGGTGGTGTGGCTGCGCGTGGGCCAGTTACAGGCAATGCTCGACGCGTTTCGCGCCAGCGGGGTGAAGGACGCTGTCATGGCGGGGCAGATCACGCCCTCCAACCTCTTCCGATTGCGCCCGGATAAGGCCACTATCGAGATGCTCGCCCAGATGAAGGAGCGTAACGCGCACACCATCTTCGGCGCGATCGCCGCGCGGCTCGAAGGCGTCGGCGTCACGCTGCGTCCCGCCCATCTGTTCATGGAAACCTCCATGCCGGAGCCCGGTCTGTTGAGTCGACGCGCCCCCACCGAGCAGGAACAGGCGGACATCGAACTCGGGCTGCGTGTGGCGCACGCCACCAGCGGTCTCGATATTGGCCAGACGGTGGTGATCAAGCAAGGCGCGGTGCTGGCCGTCGAGGCCTTTGAAGGCACCGACGCGGCCATTCGCCGGGCCGGCAAACTGGGGGGCGCGGGCAGCGTGGTCGTCAAGATGGCGAAACGCGGACACGACATGCGCTTCGATATTCCCGTGGTCGGCCCCAAGACTTTCCGCTACCTGCGCAAAGCCCGTGTCTCCGCACTGGCGGTCGAGGCTGGACGCACCATTCTGCTGGAGCGCGAGAAACTCATCGAAGAAGCGAACCGCCTGCAAATGGCATTTACGGCCTTTACGGGAAGCGAGGAGAACGAATGAACGCAGCGAACGCCCTTCGCGTCGGGGTTGTGGGTGTCGGTAGCCTGGGCCAGGCCCACGCCCGCATCTACAGCGAACTGCCGCAGACGAACCTGGTCGGCATCTATGACATCGACACCGAGCGCGCCACGGAGATCGCGGCGAAGCATGGAACCCGCGTCTTCGCCTCCATCGACGAACTGGCGGAGCAGGTGGAAGCCGCCAGCCTGGTCGTGCCGACGCACCTGCACCGCGAGGTTGGTGCACAGCTTCTGGCCGCCGGCGTGCATCTCCTCATCGAAAAGCCGATCGCCTCCACCACGCAGGAAGCCATGGACCTCGTCGCCATGGCCAAAGAACGCGATCTGATTCTGCAGGTCGGCCACATCGAACGCTTCAACCCCGTGCTCAGCTTTCTCGAAGCGGCGGCGCACAATCTCCGCTTCATCGAGGCCCACCGCCTTGCACCCTACCCGCCGCCCCGCGACGGGTTGCACCCGCGCGGCACGGAGGTGAGCGTCGTGCTCGACCTGATGATCCACGACCTCGAAGTGATCATGCACCTGGTACGGGCGCCCGTGAAATCGTTCCATGCCGTCGGGGTCTCCGTCTTGAGCCCGAGCGAAGACATCGCCAACGTGCGGCTCCATTTCGAGAACGGCTGCGTAGCCAATGTCACGGCCAGCCGCATCAGTCCAGAGCGCATGCGGAAGGTCCGCGTGTTTCTGCCCGATGCCTACCTTTCGCTCGACTACCAGAGCCAGAGTGGAGAACTCTATCGGAAGGCGGCGACCGGCATCGAGCGTGTCCAGGTGCCGATCGAGAAAGGCGAACCGCTGGCCATCGAACTGGCGGCCTTCGCGGAGTGTGTACGCCATCGAGGCGACCCGGTCGTGAGCGGCGACCATGCCGCGGAGGCCCTCAAGCTGGCGGTGGAGATCACCAGCCGGATACGCGAAGGAAATACCGCGTGAGCACGCCCCTGCTCGTGGTGGCGGGCGAGATTTCCGGCGATATGCATGCCGCGGGTCTGCTCCGCGCGTTGCGCCCCTTGTGGCCCGGCCTTGATGTGTTCGGGATTGGCGGCGAGGCCCTGCGCGAGCAGGGCGCGGACCTGCTCTACGACGTGAACGACATGGCCGTGTTTGGCCTGCCGGAGGCGCTGCGCCGTCTCCCTTTCTTCCGCCGCGCGTTCCGGGACCTGTTGCGCGAGGTCGACAAACGCAAGCCCAGCGTGGCACTGCTGGTCGATTATGGCGGCTTCAACTTGCGCCTGGCCCGCGAACTCAAACGACGCGGCATCCGCGTCATCTATTTCATCAGTCCCCAGGTCTGGGCCTCGCGGCCGGGCCGGATTCCGGTGATGGCGGAAGTCATCGACCGGCTGCTGGTCATCTTTCCTTTCGAGCCCGAGGTGTTCGCCGGCACCCGCCTGAAGGTGAACTATGTGGGGCATCCCCTCGTCGACGAAGCCGAGGCCGTGCTCGCGGCACCGGCAGCGGACCTATCGTGGCAGGGCGCGCCCAGAATCGCCTTGTTGCCCGGCAGCCGCCGCCAGGAAATCGATCGCATCCTCCCCGTTCTCTGGCAGGCGGCCGCACGCATCGAGGGTCTGCACCCAGCCGTATCCTTCCGGATCGCCGCGCCCAATGCGGAGACGGCGCGGCACATCGAAGCGAAGCTGGCCCAAGGCACACTGGGTCCCACGAACTGGGCCGTGCAAACGGCGCAGACCCGTCAGATTTTGCGGCAGGCCGACGCGGCCTTCGTCGCCTCCGGCACCGCCACCGTCGAGGCTGCGCTCCTGCGCTGTCCGATGGTTGTCACCTATCGCACCAGCCCCTTCATGTATCTGCTGGGCAAGCGGCTGGTGCGGGTGCCCTATATCGGCATGGTGAATCTCATCGCCGGCCGCGAGTTATGTCCCGAGCGGATTCAGGACCAGGCGACACCGCAATCGCTGGCTGCGGCCATGCTGCCGTTGCTCGGCGATACCGAGGAACGCCACCGTACGATCGACGGGCTGGCATCGATTGCGGAGAAACTGGGACCGCCGGGCGCCTACGCCCGTGCTGCCGAGCGAGTGGCCCACGATATCGAAACCGCCGTCCGGCCAGCCGGATCGTGAGGGTGAAAGCCTTCATCACGAACCATGCATGACGGCGGTCCTCAAGAAGCCAGCCCATTACGGCGCCTGCTGCAGGCGGAAGAACCAGGCGGAGGGCGTCGGCGTGATGCTGATACCGTTCATGATCTGTTGCCCGGTGAAACCCTGGCTGCTCCCGAAGGGTTGACGCATGGTGGTGGTGCTCTGCAATTGATACGTCAGCGCGGGATCCAGTCCGGCGGCCGTCAGCAGAAACGTGCCATCCGGCAGGCGCTGCAGATCGAGGGGGATGGTGCCGAGATCGACGCCGCCCGAGAGGAACATGGGGCTGCTCGGAAAGAAGCCCGCATTCACCCCCGGTAGTTGGGTCCAGGCGCCGCCCACTACGCTGTCCACGGCCCGAATCTCGGCCGTCGCCGGATCGCCGCCCGGCTGAAAGCCGACACCCGGCACCTGCATCTGGAATGCGATCGAGAAGATCAGTTGGGCGCCGTCCTGCGACCAGGTCAGCCCGCCGGGGAAGAAGCCGGGGTTGAACGTCGCCAGATACGCGCCGTTGGAACCGTCGAGGTTCATGACCGCCAGCCGCGCCTGCACCGGCCCCTGCAGCAAAGCGTCAGGCCAGGTGAGTTCGAAGAAGGCAATCCGTTGCCCGTTCGGGGAGATGGCGGGGAGGATGTGGGTTTCGATGACCGACGGAAAGACAGCATCGAAGATGCGGGGCTGCGTGAGTTGGCCGATCCGCTGCCACTGTAAGGTGCCGGCATTGAAGGCATAGGAGGCGAGTCCAACCCCGATCGTGCTCTGGCCCGTTTGTGTGAGGATTGGCACATAGGCCGGCGCCACAAAGAAGGTTCCACCCGGATGCCAGGCGATGCCCACATACTCGGATCGGAAATGATCGATGGCGTTGCCCTGTCCGATCTCCACAAGCGACACCTGAAATCCATCGCTGGCCCGATTCACGGTGAGCATCGGTGTGCTGCTGAGCCCCTGTGCGGTGGAGGTGTTCACGAGCGTTTTCAGTGCGATCCACTGGTTGTCGGGCGAGAGTCGACTGAAGAGGGGGGTGGAGGTGACAAAGTTTCCATTGGTCTCAAAGGTAGCGTAGTCAACGACCTTGCGCGTCTGGCCGGTGAGCCGGTCATGCACGAAGAGGTCGTGGCTGGGCTCGAATGGCTGGAGGGGATCGGGAGAAGAGATCGTGATGAAGCGCCCGTCGGGAGAGAGGCCCGGAAAGTTATCGGCGGTCAATCCGGTGAGGACGGGCGTCACCACGCCACCCTGCATTTCGAATAGACGATTCACGGCTCCGCCTGGCTCGTTCACAAGGGCGTTGAAGATGATCTGGGCCCGAGTCGGTGGAACAGCCAACGAGGCAAGAGACGCCAACGCGCAAACGAGCACAAAGCGAAAAGATGCCAGCCGATGAAACGATGCCCGATTTCTCATGGTCTATTCCCCCAAAAAAACCAAGGAAGGGACGTCGCAGATCAGGCGCCCCCCCCCAAAGAAGCAACTCAGAAATCATGCCAACCAAAGGCCTGAGCGTCAAGGGCAGAGTGGGGTGGAATGGAAAGGTCTTTGCAGGCTTGCGGCGGACTTCGCATTCTACAAGAGTCTACTCGCCGACAGTCTTGAGCGCAGATTCTACCAAGTCTGTGGCAAGATATGCGCCAGCCTCGTCCGCAAGGCGATGTAGTAAGTCGCGGGCGGATGGGATCAACCCCTTACGGCGTGCGAGCAGTACAACGCCGAGCAACCCGATCACCGGAACCCCTTCCTGCATGGCAAGCATGCGGCCCTTACGTTCGTCGAGTTGAATAAGGATCTGTTCGGCCCCCACGGTGAGCAGGGCTGATATGGGAGAGGTGTCCGAAACGACAATCATCGCCTGGAGAGTTCTTCAACTGCTTGCAAATCCTGAGTTAGTTCTTTGGTACCGTAATGCAATGGGATCTTACGCTGGCCGAGCTCGCGCAGGAAAGCGCCTTGTGAAAGCCCTGCGACTTCGGCTGCCTGTCCCAGAGTGGCTTCCTCTGCCACAAAGAGGCCAAGGGCCAAATGAAGCGCTGCCGATTCCGGAGAGAGACGGCCTTCTAGGTGTGCAGGCAAGGTTACATTCATAGCAGAATGGTAGGGGTGCCTAACCGAATCGTCAAGAATCGGCGGCCTTTGCCTTCGAGGTGGGCCGCAACCTGAAGGGCTGCCAGGACTTTCCCGCCAAGTACGAAGTGTCGCGATTCAGCCTCGATGCGCGAGTGCCCTTAGAATGGTGTCGAGGACACGATTGAGGTGCTTCCCGATATCTTCGGCAAGGAAGCGCAAGATGAAGTAGCCGTGCTCCTGCAGAAGGGCGTCCTTGTAGCGATCACGCCGGTACGCCGCGGCATCGGCAAGATGGTGCGGTCCGTCTACCTCGATCACAAGGCGGGCTTGCGGGCAGAGGAAATCGACCTCCATGTGCCCGCGTTGATCGAACTGGATCGGCAGCTTCACGTTCATGCGGAATCTGCCTCTGGTCGCGGGCAACGTTTCGAGGCGTCGGAACAGGAACGCTTCGGATGCACTGCGGGCGCTGCCGGTCGCAACCGGTGAGGACGTTCGGGCGGCGTGCAGGAAGAGATTGCCGAGCGGCGGATCGACGCCGTCGCGGATTAAGCGCTGCACACTGGCTGCGTAGTCGCGCTTCCACTCAGGATCGACAGGCAACGGAACTTCCGGCGGCCAGCCCGGTACGGCGCTGGCGGGCAGGAGAAGGGTATAGCCAATGGCCTCGTATCCTTTGCAGCGCCGGTCGAACATGCGGGCCAGCATGGGGACATTCAGGTCGGCGTAGTCGTAAACACGGACCTCGCGCTTGCACGCGTGTCTGCGATGCAGCCGGCCGACATATTGAGCAATGGTCCCGCGCCAGGAAACGGGCATGGTCAGGAACAGCGTATCGAGCCTTGCGTCATCGAATCCCTCTCCAAGAAACCGCCCTGTCGCAAGGATCACACGATCTTCGTCTTCTGGAATCCGGGCGAGTTGCTCCATGGCCGCGGCCAGGGGCTTCTTCCCCATTCCCCCCATCAGAACAATCAGGTGTCGCACCAGCGGCGAGAGATCCGCGGCCAGGCGTTCAAGGTGTTCTCGGCGCTCGGTCAGCACCACCGGCTTGCGGCCTTCGCGCACGGAGGCAACGGCATCGTCGACGATCTGGCGATTGCGTTCTTCGTCGGCCGCCAGCGCCCGGTACAAGGCCTGAAACCGGGTTCGGGCGTCCTCGGTTTCCTGTTCTTCGTGTCGGAAGGAGGTCGGCCTGACGAATACACTGTGTGCGAAGGGCCGCGCTGCCGCTTGCCGTTTGGCATGTACTCGATACCGCACCGGCCCGCACTGCATGAAGATGATGGGGTGGTGGCCATCCTTGCGGGGCACCGTGGCCGAAAGACCGAGGAGATATCTCGCCTTCGCACGCCGGGCCACCTGCTCGAAACTGGGCGCGGGCAAATGATGACACTCGTCGACCACAAGATGTCCGTAGTCGCCGACGAGATCGTCCACGACGCCTTTCCGAACGAGGCTCTGAATCAGTGCAACGTCGACCAGCCCGGAGACCTTTCGTCGGCCCCCGCCAATTCGCCCGATCTGGGCGTGCGGGAGACCGAGGAAAGAGGAGAGTCGCTCAACCCACTGTTCGAGCAGTTGACGGCGATGAACCAGAACCAGGGTGTTTGTGCCTCGCTTCGCAATGAGCCATGCCGCCAGCACGGTCTTGCCAAACGCGGTCGTTGCGGCCAACACACCGGTGTCGTGTGCCAGCAGCGCGGATGCCGCGGCCATCTGTTCCGGATAAAGCTGTGCTGTAAACTCCACGTCCAGCGGTCTTCCTTTGCTGCGTTCGTCTCGAACGGATTGGTCGATGCCGAGGGATTCGAGGAGTGAGGTGAGGTCGTCCAGGCAACCCCTGGGCAGGGCGATATGGTCTTGATGCTCTTCGGCGCAGGCGACGATCCGCGGTTTGCCAAACGTGGGGAGGCGCATGGCTTGTGCCCGGTAGAAGTCCGGGTTCTGAAAGGCCGCCAGACGCAGCAGCCGGTTTCTCAGGGATGGTGTGAGGCTTGCCTTGGGAATGTATAGTTCGTTTGCGAGAACGACCTCGATCCGGTCCGGCAGCGGACCCCGCACCTGCGTGACGCGGGGTTGTCGCGACGGCGTTGCCTTCCACGGCGATTCGGCCTCTTCCTCGTCCACGACCATTCGCACGCCAGTCACATGCCCGGCGCGCTCCGCCCTTTTGACGATTTCTTCGATGCGCGCTTTGTCGAGCCGCGCCACGCTTGAGAGGAAGGCCCACTGATCCGGCCAGGGGGCCAGGTCGTCGTCCACGAACACGCTGTTTCCGCGGGCCCTTGCCTGCTTTTGCAGCGGCAGTGCAATCAGGTTCCCGAAGCCGCCTTTCGGCAGTGTGTCTTGATTGGGAAAGAAGCGATCGTACGAATCGAGCCCGATCTCGGGACGGCGCTCCATGGTCCGGGTGAGCAGGTGCGCGCCGAGCTTTCTGGCGAGGACGGCGGGAACGGCCGTTTCGAAGAAAAACCAGAGGTGCGCGCCGTTGCCGGACCGCGAACGTTCGATGGCGCATGGGAGGCCGAGCGTGGCGCATGTCTCCCGGACGGCGCCGACGTCTTCGCGCCAGCTCGCTTTGTCGAAATCGACGGCGAGGAACCAGCAGGTTTCGTCCAGGAGCATGGGGTATAGCCCCGCAACGAAGGCCTGGCCATGCTCGTCGACGCCGGAGAGGTGATGTCGGATCACCTCGGGGGACAGCGCGAGGAACTGTTGGTGCGGGCATTCGGCGCACTTCACTCTGGGCTTCTGGCAGACCCCTCGAACCCACTCGTTGGCGCATGCGGGGCTGTACCCGCTCCTGCCGGTTCTACGGCTTTCGAAGCGCTGTGCGTAGACATCGGTCCGGCCCCGGAAGAGCTTCATAAAAAGCGCGATCTTCCGCTCGGGCGAAGACAGGCTTGTGACCGATGGGTTCATCCATGCCTCATCGACCGCACCGATTCCGATACGAGCGGAAGGCAAGGCCGGTCGCCCGCCGCCGGGATCGTTGTTACATCGAGCGGCGCAGGTGGGAGGGCAGAATCTTCAGCTCCTCCCGGTATTTCGCAATGGTTCGCCGGGCGACTTTGATGCCGCGCTCCTTCAGTTGCACCACCATGGCCTGATCGGAAAGGGGAGCGGCCGGATCCTCGTTCGCGACCAATTGGGAGATCGCGTCTTTGATGGTCTTGTTCGAGACCTCCGTCCCGTCCGCCGATTTGAAGCCGGGCGTGAAGAAGTACTTCATTTCAAAAACGCCGCGCGGTGTTTCAATATACTTGTTGGCGATCGCCCGGCTGACGGTTGTCTCGTGTATGCCGAGCTTATCGGCAATCTCGGCCATCGTCAGCGGCCGCAGGGCCGAAACGCCTTGCTCCATAAACTCGGTTTGCACGGCCACAATCTCGCGGGCAATGCGCCCGATGGTGTCCTGCCGTTGCCCGATACTCTTGATCAGAAACTCGCCGGCCCGAATCTTGTCGCGAATGTAGGCCTTCACCTCCGTGGAGGTGTTGGGGTCCTGCATGAGGTTGCGGTAGTGCCGGCTGATGCGGAGATGGGGGATCTGGTCGTTATCCAACTGAATGTTGTAGGCGCCATTCTCTTTGTTCACCACCACCTCGGGCAGGACGTAGGTCGGCGCCGAGCTGATGAACGATCGGCCCGGTTTCGGTTCGAGCGTGGCGATGAATCTGGCGGCCTGGTGCACCTCTTCTGGCGGGACTTTCAGGGCGCGCGCGATCTCCGCGTATTTGTGCGCCGCAAGGGCGCGCAGGTGTTGATCCACGATGGTGAACGCGAGGCTCTCGCCTTTGCCGAGCCGCTCCAGTTGAATGAGCAGGCAATCGCGCAGGTCGCTCGACCCGACCCCGACGGGATCGAACTCGCGGATCAGGTGAAGCACATGATCCACCTGGTCATGGTCGTAGCCCATGGTTTCGGTCAGCTCGTTCAGGTCGAGGGTGAGATAGCCATCTTCGTTGATGCTGCCGATGAGCATTTCTCCGATGTTCTTCTCGTCTTCCGGCAATTCCGCGAGCATGAGCTGGTTCAGGAGATGCTCCTGCAACGATTCCGGCTGCGAGAGGGAATCCATGAAGAACTGGCGGCGGGCGGCATCGTCGGAGCTGTAGCTGGTCGTGCTCTGCCTGAAGTGTTCGCGCCACTCGTCGTCGATCTTTGCCAACGCCTCGAACTGCTCCTCGAAGTCGGAGAATTCATTGTTCAGCGGGTTCTCGTCTTCCTTCTCGTCGGCAATGGGTTCGACTTCGATGCGGTCCTTCGCATCGGTGATCTGCTCTTCCAGCGTGGGATTCTGCTGAATCTCCTGCTGGATCAGCGTCTGCAACTCCATGATCGGGACCTGGAGCATTTCCAGGGATTGACGGAGCTGGGGAGCCAGCACCATCTGCATGCGTTGCTGTTGTGTTTGTGCTAAATATTGTTCCGCCATAACGTCCCACAGCCCCCACGGGGCCCCTTTTGCCTCGCGTTGCGCGGCCTTCCGCGCCATCCTCTTCTTCGTACATTGCCCGAAGCGTGAACCGCGCCGCCGCCTCGCCCGCGGGACCGGCTCACAAGAGATCGTTAGCAAGATTCATACCATTTTCCGCCCGGGTAGGCCAGCAATTAATCCGGGCGGGCCGATTTTTTTTGAAAGACGCATGAAAATCTGTGTTCTGGCAAGTGGAAGTGCCGGGAACTGCATCTATGTAGCTTCCGGGAAGACCCGTATTCTTGTGGATGCGGGAATCAGCGGGCGGCAGACAGTGCGGCGCCTGGAAGAGATCGGGGTCTCGATCGAGGCGATCGACGCCATTTGTGTGAGTCACGAGCACGATGACCACACCGGCGGCGTGGGCATTCTTTACAAGCGCCACCAGATTCCCGTCTATGCGAATGGCGGCACGGCCGACGCCCTCTCCCGGCGTCCCCGTCTGCAAGGCCTGCCCTGGCGCGTGTTTACCACCGGCGCCCCGTTTTCGATCGGGGACCTTGTCATTGAACCGTTTTCGATCCCTCACGATGCCTACGAGCCGGTCGGGTTCACCCTGCACTGCGAAGAGGGGCGAATCGGGATTGCCCTCGACGTCGGCACCCCGACGACCCTGGTCCGTGAGCGGTTGCGGGGGTGTCATGCCCTTGTCGTGGAGGCGAATCATGACGAGCACCTGCTGCAGGAAGCCCCGCGGCCGTGGGCCTTGAAGCAACGCATCCGCAGCCGACAGGGGCATCTCTCCAACCGGATGGCCGCCGAAATGCTGGCCGAAATCGCGAGCCCCGCGCTCCAGCAGGTCTTCCTCGGGCATCTCAGCGAAGACTGTAACTGCCCCATCCTGGCCGTTCGCACCATTTCCGAGGCACTCGCCGAGAGTGGCCATCCCCACATTCGGGTCTGTCCGACCTATCCCGATCGGGTGGCCGAAGTGTGGGATTCCTCTGTCCGGCCACCGCCGGGGTGCACGGAAAACCCGCCCATTCCCGCCTGAAACTTCTTCGCGAATCAGCCCTGCCAACGTCGGCCCGGTTGCATTTCCGTCTTGCAAAGAGGGGGCAGCGGGGCGACATAGTGCGCTCATTCAAGTTTCTCGGAAGGAGTTTCGGATCATGCGTGTGCTCAAATATGTCGGTGGACTGGTAAGAGAGTTCTTTCAGTTTGCCTGGCACAACAAGGCCTGGTGGATCATCCCGATCGCGCTGGTGCTCCTCTTGCTCACCTTCTTTGTCTTCACCAGTTCGAGCGTGGCGCCGTTCATCTACACCTTGTTCTAAAGGCTGTCTGGAGGATGAAGCCAGCAGCCCGGCAAGGAGCCTCGTCCTGGGCCGGGGTGTGGCGCGGAACCCCCCATGAAGTATCGCGACTATTACAAGACGCTGGGCGTCAAACGCGACGCCGACTCTGCGACCATTAAGAAGGCCTACCGGAAACTGGCCCGCGAATTCCACCCGGACGTCAACAAAGGCGCGGACGCGGAAGCCCGCTTCAAGGAGGTCAGCGAAGCCTATGAAGTGCTCGGCGACGAAGAAAAGCGACGCCGCTACGATGCGCTCGGCTCCAATTGGAAAGCGAACCAGGACTTCACCCCGCCGCCCGGTTGGGAGGGTATCCGGTTCGAAACCGGCGGTGCGGGCCCGGAAGGCTTTGGAGGGTTCAGCGACTTTTTCGATCTGTTTTTTGGGCAAGGCTTCGCCGATGGCTTCCCTGGCGGCGGTAGGACCCAGGGCCGCTCGTTCCGAACGCGAACACGCACCGGAGCCCGCGCGCAGCGCCCGGCACGCGGCGGCGATGTGGAGGCCGAACTCGAGGTAACGCTCGAGGAGGCTTTTCACGGAGCCCGCAAAAGCTTGCGCCTCCAGACGCCCGAAGGCCCGCGCTCCTACGAGGTGCGCATTCCTGCGGGCGTCAAGGAAGGCTCCAGGATCCGGCTGAGCGGCCAGGGGGGCAGCGGGCATGGTGGCGGGCCGGGCGGGGACCTTTTTCTAATGGTCCGGTTACAGCCGCACCCGCTCTTCTCCGTTGTGGCCGATCACGATCTTGAGACCACCATCTCCGTCTCGCCGTGGGAGGCCGCGCTCGGCGCCACGGTCGAGGTCCAGACGCTGGGCGGGCCGGCCTCGCTGAAACTCGCGCCCGGCAGCCAGAGTGGACAGCGCCTGCGCCTGCGCGGAAAAGGACTGCCAAAGGGCCGTGGCGAATTTGGCGACTTGTTTGTGCGCATTCGGATCGTTGTGCCTCAGCAACTCTCGGAACGGGAGCAGCAGCTCTTCGAACAGTTGCGGGAGGAGTCCGCCTTTCGACCGCGCGGTTGATGGCTCGTCCAGGCAGGCGTGCCCATCCCGGTGCGGAAGAAAGCCCGCTGCGACCTTGCGGGTGAACGAGAACGGCACCTTTCGTTGTATCGCGCAAGAAAAACCCCCGCGACCTTGCGTCGCGGGTGAATGAGAACGGCCAGAAGCGGCCTGCGGCGGCCTTGATGCCCCACCCACGAGAGGCTATCCTTATCTTTCGATTGCCGACAAATTATGATTGCTTCCACCAACGTCACCGACCGCTACGGACGCCGTATCGACTATCTGCGCATCTCCCTCACAGACATGTGCAACCTGCGCTGTGTCTATTGCATGCCGGAGGATATGCGCTTTCGCCCATCCGAGGACCTGCTTCAAGACGACGAAGTCCTGCACCTGGTCCGACTCTTCGCGGAGATGGGCTTCCGCAAATTCCGCCTCACGGGGGGAGAACCGTTGATCCGGGAAAATGTCACCGGCATTGTCGAAGGCATCGTGCGAACGCCCGGCGTCGAGGCGGTGGCCCTCACCACGAATGGCGTTCTCCTCAAGCATCTCTCGCGTCCGCTTCAGAAGGCAGGCTTGCAACGCGTGAATGTCAGTATCGATACACTGGACCCGCTCCGGTTCCGCAAAATGACGCGCTGGGGCAACCTGGAGGATGTCCTGGCCGGACTCGATGCCGCCCGGCAGGCAGGACTGGGCATCAAGATCAACGCGGTGGTTGTCCGCAACTACAACGACCGGGCCGATGTCGTCGACCTCGCCCGCCTCACCATTGAGAACCCGTGGCAGGTGCGCTTTATTGAAGTCATGCCATTCGGCAGTGTAGCCGATTTTCAGCGAAGCCATATCGTCTCCGAGTCGGAACTCCGGCAAACCATCAGCGAGGCCCTCGGCCCGCTGACCCTGCTCGACGACGGACGGCTGGACGGCGAAGCATGCATGTACCGCATCGAAGGCGCCAAGGGTTCGTTGGGCTTTATCAGCTCCGTCACAAAACCCTTCTGTGCCGCCTGCAACCGGGCGCGCCTCACGCCCGACGGCAAGTTGCGTCTCTGCCTGCTGAAGGACCGCGAACTCGACGTGCTCTCCCTCCTGCGCACCGGCGTCAGCGACCGGACGATCCAGGCCAGTATCTCCGAGGCCATCTGGCACAAACCATGGGGCCACGAGCTGGCGAGAGACGACTTTCCACGCCACCGCGTCATGTCGGAAATCGGCGGATAACCGTAAGGCATTCGATTAGGGTTCGATGCAGGAACGTGAGAATCTAAGTCTATGTATTTTGATTGCTGTAGATCCGGCCGCCGCCGCGCGCTCTGCCTGCTTCCTCTGCTGATACTTCAGGCCTCCTGCGCCATCTATGCACCCGCTCCGCGATCACACTCCGACCTGGCGGATGTGCCCGATGCCTTTACCGATGGCGCCGCGGCGGAAGCACCAGCCGACCGTTGGTGGGAACTGCTCGGCGCACCGGAGCTGGACGCCCTGGTCGAGCAGGCGCTCGACGGAAACCTGACGCTTGCCCAGGCGCGCGCCCGGCTGGAACAGGCGCGCGCCGAGGCCGTGGTGCAAGGTGCCGCGCGCCTACCCGATCTGCGCCTCGAAGGCGGCGCCGGCGTGGCACGGCAACGGCTACCCGCAGCGACCGGCACCGAATCGATTCGAACCCGCGAGTCCTACAGCATCGGCCTGGCCAGCGCCTACGAACTCGATCTGTGGGGCCGGGTGCGCTCCGTCGCGGAGGCCGCCGCCCTGCAGCGCGAGGCCAGCGCCGAGGATCTCGACGCCGCAGCCATTTCCGTGGCCGCCGAGGTCGCAACCCGCTGGATCGCCCTGGTCGCCCAGCGCCAGGCGCTGGACGTTCTGGCCCGCCAGTTGGAGGGCAATCGCCGCGTCCTCGAACTCACCGAACTCCGCTTCCGCCAGGCGCGGGCCAGCGCCGTCGACGTTTTCCAGCAGCGCGAAGCCGTGGCGCGCACCGAAGCGTTGATCCCGCTCGAAGAAGCCCGCAAGCAAACCCTCCTGCACGAGCTTGCGGTGCTCGCCGGCCGCCCGCCGCGCAGCAGCGTGGAGTCCGTGTTGCGCCTCCTGCCCGAGTCAGCGCCCATGCCGCCCACCGGCCTGCCCGCGGAACTTTTGGAACGACGGCCCGACGTGCGCGCCGCGCAACTCCGGTTATCCTCCGCCGACTGGCGCCTCAGCGCGGCGCGCGCCGAGCGGCTGCCCGCCCTTCGCCTCACCGGACTTGCCCAATATAGCGACGAACAACTCTCTTCGCTCTTCGATGACTGGATCGGCTCCCTCGCCGCCTCCCTTACCGGACCAGTCTTCGACGCTGGCCGCCGCCGCGCCGAAGCGGATCGCGCACGCGCCGTCGTGGACGAGCGGCTGGCGGCATACCGGGCCGTCGTCCTGCAGGCCTTCCTGGAGGTGGAAGGTGCTCTCGTGCAGGAACGGAAACAGGCTGAGTTCGAGGCCGCCCTGGCCGCACAACTGGATGCCTCCCGCCTCACCTATCGGGAAGCCATGGAGCGGTATCGCAACGGACTCACCGATTTTCTCCCCGTCCTCACCGCCGAATTCAACATGCAGGCCGCCGAACGCGGCCTGGTGCAGGCCCGCGCCGATCGACTGCGCTCCCGCGTTGCCCTGCTGCGCGCCCTGGGGGGCGCCTGGCCACAAGCGCCACTCGCCACCGAGCAACCCGCCGATTCCGGAGACCCTTCATGACCAAGCCTGGCAAACCCGCAAAGCCCCTCCACCCATCGCCCAACGGCACGAAGCCGGAACCGAAAGGCCGGGGTCGAGTACTCACCCTTATCGGCATCGCGGTGCTCGCCCTCTCTTTCCTCGGCTCCTGGGCCATGGTCAGGTTCACCACCCGCCCGGAACGCCGCCCGCCGCCCAGGCTCGTGCCCATGGTCGAAGTGCAGGCATTGACGCCAACCGACGAAACGATCCATGTGCCCGCCATGGGAACGGTGGTGCCGGCCCGCGAGGTTCAACTCTTTGCGCAGGTGCAGGGCGAGATTGTCGCGATTCATCCGGATTTCGTAGAAGGCGGGTTCATATCAAAAGGCGAAACCATCGTGACCATTGACCCGCGCGACTTCGAACTCGACGTTGTGCGCATGGAGGCGCGAGTGGAAAGCGCCCGCAACAATCTGCGGCTCGAAGAAGGACAGCAAGCGGTCGCCCGCCGCGAATGGGAACTGCTCGGCGCCGACTCGGAAGCCAGCGAACTCGAGCGCGAACTGGCCACGCGCCAGCCCCAGTTACGCAACCTGCAAGCCGCACTGGCCACCGCCAAAGCTGACCTGGACGCCGCCAAACTGGCACTCGAACGGACCCAGGTGCGCGCCCCATTCGATGTTGTCGTGCTGCGCGCCGACGCGCAAGTCGGCGACCTGGCCCGCAGCCAGACCCCGCTCGGCACCCTCTGTGCCACCGACACCTTCTGGGTGCGCGCCACCGTGCCGATGGACCGCCTGCGTTGGATCACCCTTCCCACTCCTGGCGGCAGCGAAGGTTCGGACGTCACCGTCAAGGGCACCCTGGGCGCACCGCGCCATGGGAGCGTGTTGCGCCTGCTCGGTGACCTCGAACCCGGCGGACGCTTGGCCCGCATTCTGGTGGAGGTACGCGATCCGCTCCTGCTCGATTCCGAAGAGGACCCCGCGCCGCTCTTAATCGGAGAGTTCGTCCGGATCTCAATCGAAGGGCGCACCGTGCGCGACGTCTACCGGATTCCGCGGGAGGCTCTCCGGGCCGATCGGCGGATCTGGCTGGCCGACGAGGAGGATGCCCTGCGGATTCGCAGCGTTGAGCCCGTCTGGACCGGCGCGGAGTTTGCCCTGATCCGTGATGGCCTTCAACCCGGCGACCGCCTGATTGTCTCCGCACTCGGAACGCCGGTCGAAGGCATGAGCCTGCGCATCTCCGATTCGGACGCGGCTGCCGGGGCGGAACGGGAGGAACAGCCATGAATCAGGACCCTGCACAGGCGCGCGGCCCTATTTCGTGGATGGCCCGCAATATCGTCGCGGCGAATATCCTCATGGCGGCGTTATTGGGCGGCGGATTCGTCAGCTTCCTGAACATCCGCCAGGAGGTATTCCCCAACTTCGATCTCGACACCGTAACAGTCAGCGTCGCCTACCCTGGGGCCAGTCCTGAAGAAGTGGAACAGGGCATCGTGCTCGCCATCGAGGAGGCCGTCGCAGAGATCGACGACATCAAAGAGGTGATCTCCACCGCGGGCGAGGGCTTCGGCCGCGTACGGATCGAGATGCTCCGCGGCGGTGACCTGCAACAGCTTGCGCAGGACATTCAAAGTCGTGTCGACAGCATCACGACCTTTCCGGTGGATGCCGAACAACCGGAGGTCTCCATCGACTCGCGGCGCAGGCGGGTCATCGAGTTGGTTCTCTACGGGCCGGCCGAACGCCTGGTGCTCCACGAGCTTGCCGAGCTGGTGCGGCGGCAGCTTCTCGAAGACCCGGAAATCACCCAGGTGGAGGTCAACGGTCTGCCGCGCCTCGAGATCAGCATCGAGGTGCCCCAGGAACAGCTTCGTCGGCATGGTCTGACCCTTGAGCAAATCGCTGCCCGGCTGCGTCAGGCGTCGACCGACCTGCCGGCGGGCGGCATCCGCACCCGCGGCGGCGAGGTGCTCGTGCGCATGACGGAGCGGCGCGACTTCGGCGAGGAGTTTGCCCGCACGCCCATTCTCATTGCCCCCGACGGAACGCAGGTGCTGCTCGGCGACATCGCCGAAGTGCGCGACGAGTTCGCCGAAGACGACCGCTCCGCCTCTTTCGACGGGCAGCCCGCCGTCATGCTCGAAATCTTCCGCGTGGGCGACCAGACGCCGGCCAGTGTCGCCGCCGCCGCCCGCGAGCAGGTGGACCTCCTGCAGGAATCCCTGCCGGAGGGCATTCAACTCGCCGTGCTCAATGACTGGTCGGTGATCTTCCAGCAGCGCGCCAATCTATTGCTCAAGAACGGGGCCATCGGGCTGATCGTTGTCTTCACCTTGCTCGGCATCTTTCTCGAAATGCGCCTCGCCTTCTGGGTGATGCTGGGCATCCCCATCTCTTTCCTCGGCTCTATGCTCTTGGTGCCGGGGCTCGGCGTTTCCATCAACATGGTCTCCATGTTCGCGTACCTCATTGCCCTGGGCATCGTGGTCGACGACGCCATCGTGGTGGGGGAGAACATCTATCACCACCACCAGGAAGGACTGCCGTTCCGCCAGGCCGCGATCCTCGGCGCGCGCGAGGTGGCCGTGCCGGTCACCTTCAGCGTCATCACCAACATGGTGGCCTTTGCGCCGTTGCTGGTGCTGCCAGGTGTGACCGGAAAGATCTTCAGCATGATCCCGCTCGTGGTCATTGCGGCCTTCTTCGTTTCACTGATCGAGTCCCTCTTCGTGTTGCCGGCACATCTCGGCCATCAGCGCGATCGAGAGCTGCGCGGCTTCCGCCACTGGCTGCATGCCCGGCAACAGGCTTTCTCGCATGCCTTCACCAGTTGGGTGCGGCGTCGATACGCGCCCTTTCTCGACCGCGTCATTGCACATCCCATGGTGGTCGTTCTCATCGCCGTCAGCCTGTTGACGCTGACGCTGGGCTACGTGCGAAGTGGACGCATGGGGTTCCAGCCCTTCCCGCGGGTCGAGTCCGACTTCGCCTTCGCCGACATCACCCTACCCTTCGGCGCGGCAGTGGAGGATACCCATCGCGTGGCCGACCAATTGTTCGATGCCGCGCGCAAGGTGGTGGAAGAGACCGGCCACAACGAGCTGGTGAAGGGCATCTTTGTCAACGTCGGCGATGGCGGCAGCCACCGCGCCTCGGTGCGCGTCCAGCTCGCCGAACCGGCCGTGCGGGAGCGCACACTCAGCACGGCGGCCTTTGTCGAGGAATGGCGCAGCCGGGTCGGGCCGACACCCGGTGTGGACAGCCTTCGCCTGATGTCGGACCGCGGCGGCCCGGGCGGCGGTGCAGCGCTTACCCTGGAGTTGCGCCATCCCGATATCCGTGTCCTCGAAGCGGCCAGCGCCGCTGTCGCCGATGAGCTCAGCACCTTCCCGAATGTGCTGGATATCGATTCCGGCTTCCAGCCCGGCAAGCCCCAGATCGATTTCCGGATCACACCGGAAGGCGAAGCCGTTGGCCTGACCGCCCTGGAGGTGGCGCGGCAGGTGCGGCATGCCTTTTTCGGCGTCGAGGTCGTCAGGCAGCAACGGGGCCGGCACGAGGTGCGCACCTTTGTTCGGCTCCCGCTCGAAGACCGGCGCGTGGAGCATAGCCTTGAGGAACTCATGCTGCGCACGCCGTCCGGGGCCGAGGTGCCGCTGCGCGAGGTGGTCGTCTACGAGCGCGGCCGCGCCTACACCACCATCAACCGGCGCGATGGCGCCAGAACGGTGACCGTCAGCGCCGACGTCAATCCCAGGCCGCAGGCCGGGCAGGTCATGACCGTGCTCGACACGGAAATCATGCCCGAACTGCTGGACCGCTTCCCGGGGCTGGCCTACTCCTACGAAGGGCGGCAGGCCGAGGATCGCCGTTCCATGGGCATCCTGCTCTACCGCATGATTCCCCTCTCCCTCCTGGCGATCTATGCCCTGCTCGCCATCCCTTTTCGCAGCTATATTCAGCCGCTCATCATTCTTTCCGCCATTCCGTTCGGCTTTGTCGGCGCGGTGATCGGTCACTTAATCATGGGCTATTCCCTCAGCCTCATCGGCTTCCTCGGCATGCTCGCTTTGTGCGGCGTGGTCGTGAACGACTCCCTCGTGCTCATCGACTTCGCCAATCGCCAGCGGCGTAAAGGCATGTCGGTACACGACGCCATTGTTTCCGCAGGCGTTCAGCGCTTCCGGCCCATCCTGCTCACCACGCTCTCCACCTTCGGCGGGCTCGCGCCCATGATCTTCGAGACCTCTCGGCAGGCCCGCTTTCTCATCCCCATGGCCATCTCACTCGGCTACGGGCTGCTCTTCGCCACCCTGATCAACCTGATCCTCGTCCCCGCGCTCTACAAGATCGTGGAAGATGTCCGGGCCTTCTTCCACGCCGTCGACCCGGCCCTGGAGGATACGGAATACGAAGTGTCGGCCACCCCGGAAGGCGCGGGGATCTGAGAATTAATGTACTGATTGCTAAGCATGAAAACGATTGCGTCCCGTCAAATGGCCGCGCGGCCCGCAGCGTTGCGGAGAATGCTCAAGCGGGAGGGCGCGGTGTTGGTCACGAAGAATGGACAGCCGGAAGGGGTACTGCTTGCCACCAACGAGGATACGTGGTTGGAGGATATTCAGGACGCACTCTTTGCCAAGGCGCGCCGTGCGGTTCGTGCTCCGGAGCCGCCAGGCTCGTCTCGCTTATGACGACCGCATAAATTACCGATATGTGGCATGCTGGACATGCAGAAAGAAGGAAATCGTAATCGAGGTGTATTATGTTGGCTCTCGTGAAAAAGCCCCATATTGAGATTTCGCTCCACGGCGAGCGCGTGGATGAGCTTGTTGACTGGATCAAGAAGAAGTTCGAGATCACGGTGCTCGCAGAAGAGCCGGAGGACGAGTTTGTCTCCATCGAGAGCACAGGATACTGGAAGGAGATGGAGAAGAATCGTGTGGGTAACCTATTGGCGGGTGCCCGCCTCAAGGCCGGTCTGACGCAGTCCCAACTCGCCGATAAGCTCGGGATTCGGCAGAACATGATTAGCGACTACGAGCGAGGTCGCCGCACGTATTCCGACGACATGGCGAAGAGGATCAGCCGGGTACTCAAAGTCAGGGAAGGGCACATCCGATACGGAAGCCAACAAGAGGGGGAAGAAGGAGGCAACAGAGAGAAGGGGGCGGTTCGTACATCCTGATATTGGGGGATGATGAGGTGACGATGGGTATGAGATCCGCGATATCATGGCCCGAAAGATTTGCACGGATCTCGACATCCTGGGACCAACGAAAACGCAAGGCCCACCAATCGAATGAGCGGGTTCCGCCCCGGCGCGATCGGGCGACGGCGGACAGGGGATTAGGGGTGTACGAGCAAGTGTATCCGAGTAAGAGTGGCGACTACGTGTTCGGTCAAATGTAATTCCTATGCAAATCAACTGCTCTATCCAAGTTGAGATGTCTTGCCTGCCGTGGGCCAGCCATTCTCAGTATGGCCATTGCCGCCTAAAGGCGGGACTACAAACGGGCGAAAACCCGGCGTAAAACCGTTCGAAGTACCTGCTTCAGCAGGCCCGAAGGACCGTTCCGGGCCATACTGGGAATTGCGGCCGTGGGCCAGCCGTTGATTTCCGAAGCTTGTGAAGTAACTTCAATTTTCGCGAGTCCTCTCCATGCAACAAACCCTGCTCTCCGCCATTGCTGATCCCGCCCTCAAGACCCCGCCCCTGGCTCGAATCGGATCCGGTTCGCTCGACCGGCTTGCCGAAGACGCGGCCAGCCTCGCCGGGGCTGGCCGGGCGTTTCTCGTCACGGGCGGCAAATCCGCGGGGCGCTCCGGTTCGCGCGACCGTGTCACGCTCCTGCTGCGGCGGGCAGGCTTCGAAACGCACCATGGCGAAGGCGTTGCAGGCGAACCCACGGCGGAACAGGTTAACCGCATGGCGGCAGCGGCGCGGCAACTTGAACCCGCCCTCGTCGTCGGACTCGGCGGCGGCAGCGTAATCGACGCCGCCAAGGCCGTCGCGGCCCTCGCGACAAACGAGGGTCAGGTCGAAGACTACCTCGAAGGCGTGGGCCGCGGCTGGACGCTGCACGAGATGCCCCTGCCCTTCATCGCGATTCCCACCACGGCGGGTACCGGCGCGGAAATGACCAAGAACGCCGTGCTTGGCTCGGCGCTCGGAAAGTTCAAGAAAAGCATGCGCGACGAGCGCATGCTGGCACGCGTCGTCATCCTGGACCCCGAACTGACCTGCACCACGCCGGCTTCGGTCACCGCCGCGGGCGGCATGGATACCATCACGCAATTGATCGAATCCTGTATCACCATCAAGCGAACGCCCGCCACAACCGGACTGGCGCATACGGCCCTTGGCGAAGTGCGCCAGGCCTTGCCCCGCTGTTGCGGGACGCCGCGCAACCTCGACGCCCGCGCCGCCATGCTCCTCGCCAGCGCCATCAGCGGGGTCTGCCTCGCCAATTCAGGACTGGCCCTTGCACATGGCATTGCCTCCGGGCTGGGCGGGCGCCATGGCCTGGCGCATGGCCTCATTTGTGGCATCCTTCTGCCGCACACACTGCGCTACAATCGGGAGGCGTGCGAAGAGACCCTGGCCAAAGCCCTGTGTCGGTTTCTGAACGAATCGGAGGTCATGCCCGACACCATCGACCGCGGCATCGATGCGATCGAAAGCCTGAACCGTCGCCTGGGGATTCCGCCCGACCTCCGTTTCTTGAAGCTTTCTGCAGCGGAACGCTTCGCGGTCGCGGAGGCGTCGATGGGCAGCAGTATGTCCGGCAACCCTGTGCCGATGGATCCGGAACGGGTCGACCGCTTCCTCGCAGCCATTTGCTGAAGGGTGAATCCGGCTCAAGAAGCCGAGCCGCTCCGTTCATCGATTTGCACAATTTCGGGTGGAGCGGACGCGCTTCCGCGTCCGGCAAGCATCCATCCAGAACGCGTTGT
>SLOV01000051.1 GCA_007132345.1 Kiritimatiellia bacterium | reverse complement strand
GTCGCCAACGCCATGGTGCTCGGCAAAGAGTTCCCCAGCATCATGCTCTGGGTGCTCGGCATCGGCATCCTCCTCATCGCCCTCTTCATGACGCCGTTCAAGGAATTCAAGACGCAGTGGGTCAACCACGCCATGCTGCCCCTGAACCTGATTGGTAATTTCGTGGACGTCGTCTCCTACGTCCGCCTCTTCGCCGTCGGCATCGCCACTTTCTCCGTCGCCACCGCTTTCAACGAGATGGCCGCGGGTTTCGGCTGGGGCAGCGTTGCCAGCAGCGCCGCCGCGGCCCTGATCCTTTTCTTTGGTCACACCCTCAACATCCTGCTCGCCGCCATGGGCGTGCTGGTGCATGGCGTGCGGCTCAACACCCTCGAATTTTCCGGGCACCTCGGCCTCACCTGGTCCGGTGTGCCCTATGAACCATTGGCCCGCAAGGGCGGCAGTACATCCTAACGAAGGAATCGGAGGCATCAAATGGACGCAGTGACCATGGAAGCATTAGGCAAGGTAGGCGCAGCCGCCGCCATCGCATTTGGCGCAATGGGCTCGGCGATCGGAACGGGCACCGCGGGTATGGCCGCCGTCGGTGCGTGGAAGAAGTGTTACATCCAGGACAAGGCCGCGCCTTTCCTCCTGCTCATCTTCATCGGCGCGCCCCTCTCGCAGACGATTTACGGCATGATCCTCATGAACGCCATCGGCCGCGCCGCGAGCGAGGGCGCAGGGCTCTGGCCCGCCATGATCGCCGCGGGCGTTCTCGGCGGCATCGCCATGGCCATGTCCGCCATGTGGCAGGGCCGCGCGGGCGCAGCGGGTGCCGACGCCCTCGCCGAAACCGGGCAGGGCTTCGGCAACTATCTCATGACCATCGGCGTGGTCGAAACCGTCGCGCTCTTCGTGCTGGTCTTCATCCAGGCCGCGATCCGCTGACGGTTGTGTTTCTTCGCGAAATTCTGTATACGTTCTCCAGTTGGCTTGGCTGACGAGTCGGACAAGTCGGACCCGTCTGACAAGTCCGACCTGTCCGACTTGTCCGCCAGCCTCGCCGCTCCTGGAGAACTGCAATGAACACCACGCCCCGCCTCCTGTTCCGCGCGTTGTTGTGCGGCATGCTCGCCCTCGTTGCTGCTGCTGCACCCGCGGGAGATGGCGCGTCGCCTCAGCTCGGCATCGCCACCGCCGAAATTTCGGCCGACGGGCAATTCGGGCTTACACTCGAATTCGACGCCTCCCTCGCAGGCTCCGTCTGGGACGTCTATTCGAGCGACGCCGAAGACCAGGACACCGAGGCATGGAACTGGCGCCTGGCCGAATCCGGCCTGACCCTCGACGAAACGGGCCGACAGACCTGGATCGATATCGGGCAGGGCGGCCGCCTCCCGGTTGCCGATGTTCCGCTCCGCTTCTACTTGATCCGCAAGCGCACCGTTGCGGGCGGGGCCCCGCCCTCCGTGCTGGTCATCCGCACCGTCTCCGAGCCTGTCCCCGGCGCCGCCGAATATCGTGTGGAAGTCTCCACCCTCGACGCCGACCAGGCCGCCGCGCTTTTCGCCACCCGCTTCGACGCCGACGAAGGCTTCGTTCCCGGCGCACTGCACGAACAGGTCGGCTGGACCGCGTCGGGCGACGTCATGGTCGATCCCTCTGCGCCCCATGCCGGCGACCATTCCGTGCGTCTGCGCGGCGAGAACTCCCGCATGCGCCGCGCGGTTACCGTAGCGGGCGACGTGGTCCGCATCGAGATGTCGCTCTACGTCTCTTCCACCTCTGGCGTGCAGCGGGCCGAAGCCGAGTTGCCGCCGCGTGTCAGTTCCAGCATCGCCTTCCATCCCCGCATCGGCTTCTACGCCTTCGACGGCGACGGTGTGGGCGGCGGCCGTTGGATCGTCGTGCCCGACTCCGCGCATGTCGACCAATGGGTCCGCGTCGTCGTCGAGAACGACTATCGCGCCAAGCAATGGTCCATCGTCGTCCAGGACGGCGAACCCCTGACGGGCCTCGGCTTCCGCAATGCCGAGTTGGAGGCCTTGGAAGAGATCAACTTCTACTCCGGCAACAACCGCGAAATGCTCGTCGACTCCATCGTCATCGAAGGGCGCTGAAGCGCCATGAACGAAGTGTCAATCAGTCCCAAGAATCTCTTCAATAAAGAATTGCGTCCTGGCTGGTACCACCCGTTTTGGATAGTAAGCGTTTATGACCCGGAAGACGTCCTCCGGGTTCTTTAGCCCCAAGTGCTTGATCAGGAAACGAACATCACCCGCATCATGCGTATCAAAGCGAGCGGAGATACATTTCATCGCCAGCATGTAGTCGGGTGAAGGCGCCCAGACGCGAAGATTGGATAGGTTGATGACATCAACGGTTGGTGGGTGGCTGAGAAAATAACCCTTGGCTGCGTCATTCAGCCAATCCTTCGGGACCCCCTCCTTGATCGCAACCCGGGTCGCCGCCTCACGGATCGCGGCCGTCGGCTCAAAGATGGCATCCACATCCTTGGTAGATTGACGCACATTAAAGACCAGGCACATGACCGCCCCGCCACAGATTCCGACTTCGCCGATGACCCCGATCGCGCCAAGCTCCTCATTCAGGGAGTCAAATAGCGAGCAAATGGTGTTGGCATCGAGCATCATCACACCCTGTTCAGGAAATTGCCGAGCACGTAGATATTCCGCTTACGGAAAAAAGCCGGTGATTCGACCAGCGCTATCGCCTTGAGATTTTCCATCCCCGAGACGAACCATGGGGTGTCCAGCCAGGGAATGCCCCTACACCAGTCGGGCGCGCGCTGCCCGACTTCCGCACAGATCATTTCCACGGTGGAGGCAATGAGGGCCTGCAACCGGGAATCCAACTCCCCCACGGGTGGATGGCGGATCAAATCGCGATCGGGTTCAGCCCGGAACCGGTCGACGAGATTGAAGAGGTGAATCTTCCACGAATCAAATCCGTCCAGGTGCATGCGCATGGAAATATCTTCTACCGAATCAGGAAGTAGCTTGAGGTATTGCTCGACAAGAAAATCCAGGCCCTCTTTCGGTAGGCGCAGTGCTTGTGCCACACGACGCAGACTCCCCACCCGCCAATTGTGGCCATCCCTCTCCATCCGCTGCACACAGCCAAAGGAGAGACCTGCCTTAGCGGCCAAGGCTCTTTGCGATACTCCCCGCTTTTCCCTGATGGCCCTGAGCGAATTCACGCTATCACCGTAAATGACCTATTATAATATGTCAACCGACATCACATTGGGCAGTCATCTTCCCCTTTCTTGATTCCGGATTCCGTTGAAGAACCCCTCACTTCCTCAAGTCGCGCAAGAAGAACACCCCACCTCTGGCTCCTGCTCCTGATTCCTCCAGTTCGAAGGACCCGTCTGGAATGGAGGGGCGACCTCCTGACATCCCCACCGTTACGGCATGGTCGCTCACCGAACTGGCCGAAATGAAGGGGCGCCAGGAGCTCTTCGAATGCGTAACTCGCGGCCCAGGCGCTACTTGGCGCAAGAGCGTGTAATTCACGCAAAAGAGTGTAATAAAGGATGTAACAGGGAGGGGATCCACATGCCGGACTTGAAAGAAATACCCGCCGACATCGCGCAGGAAATCGCCGAGCAGCTTTACGCAGGCCGCAAGATTCAGGCGATCAAGCTCTATCGCGATCGGACGGGACAGGGATTAAAGGAATCGAAAGAGTTCATCGAGTCGCTCGAAGCCGAACTCCGCACCCGCGAGCCGAACCGATTCGTGAAAGCCCAGGGCAAAGGCTGCGCCGCCGTGCTGGCCCTGCTGCTGGTTGCAACCGCCGCGCTCGTTCAAGCGCTACGGCATTTCGGCTGATCGGTTGACTGATCTGGCTGCGGCATCTGTTTCCTGAATACCTTCGATGGCCCGTGCAACTTCACGTCGAATGGGTCCTGGCCAAAATTGTTGCGTTAACCAGGCAAGCGGATAGAGTGTTTGTGTTAAGTAAAAGCCGTTTGGCTTAACACAAAAATTCTTGCGTAAAGCCCGATTAACACAAGCGTGTTTGCATGAAACCATTTGAGCCAGAGACACTTCCGCCGAAAGACCTTGACTTATTGGCCATGATTCCAGTGGTCGGGAAGGCCAATCGGGCCATCGCGACGCTGGAAGGGCTGCTCTATGGGATTCCGAATCCCGGTGTCCTGCTTTCCCCGCTCACGACGCAAGAGGCGGTGCTCTCCTCGAAGATTGAAGGCACGCAGGCGGACTTCGAGGACGTGCTGAAGTTTGAGGCCGGAGAACCTCCGCCGGAGCCATCCCGGCGCGAGGACATCCACGAAATCATGAACTACCGAAAGGCCCTTCGACTTTCGGAGAATCTGCTCACAGAACGCCCCTTCTGCCTGAATACGCTCCTGAAACTCCACGAGGTTCTCATGGACAGCGTGCGCGGCTACGACAAGGCGCGCGGTCGTTTTCGGACGATACAGAATTGGATCGGCACCCAAGGTGGTCCGATCGAGGAGGCCAGGTTCATTCCCCCGGCCCCGCTCCACTTGCAGGACCACTTGAACCGGTGGGAGGCCTACTGGCACGCGGAAGCTCCCGACCCATTGGTTCAGCTTGCGCTGATTCATGCTCAATTCGAGATTCTCCACCCCTTCATCGATGGCAACGGCCGCCTGGGGCGCATGATCATTCCGCTCTTCCTGTACGAGAAGAGGATTCTGAGTCGGCCATGCTTCTATCTCTCCGCATACTTTGAGGAGAGACGCGACGAGTATATCGAACGCCTCCGCGAACTGGGTCAGCCTGGGAGTTGGACGCGGTGGTGTGTCTTTTTTGTCGAGGGTGTTGCCGTACAGGCCGAGGCCAACACGGCCAAGGCGAAAGCCATTCAGGATCTTTACGTGCGGCTCAAGAAGCAGGTGCTGGAACTCACGCATTCCCAGTTTGCCGTTCCGCTGCTCGACTACATGTTTGAGCGTCCCATCTTCCGCAGCAGCGACGTCAACAAACTCGAGCATATGCCCAGCGTACCCATGGTGGCCAATCTCCTGGGTAAACTGCGGCGACATGGCATCCTGCATACGGTGCGTGAAGGCGCGGGCCGCCGCCCGCACATCCTGGCGCTTTCGGAACTCATCAACCTTTGCGAGGAGCGAACAGTCTTCTGACTTCCTGCATTTGGCAATGCTAAAGTCGGGTACTGGCGGCATCCCCTGTGAGGCCCGGCAAATGGTTGCCGTGCGAGAGGCGCATCGGGGTTTGCCCGTCGCAACCCGCAACGGTGCGGCCGGGCGGGCTGAGGCTCCGAAGGAGGAACCGCGAATCGGCGCGAATCAACGCGAATGGCGGAAGAGATGCGCAAATAGCGAAGATGTAGGATGGGCATGCCCCGAAGGGGTTGCCCGTCCCCCGGCCTGCCCGCCGTAGCCTTTGGCGGAGGTGGGAGCCCATAAGCCAACCATGCGAAGATGGACGGCCCATGCCTCTGGCGCGGTATTCCCATTCGCGTGCATTCGCGTCGATTCGCGGTTCGAACCTTGCATGAAGGCGGGACTACAAACGCAATCAAGACGGTACCCGCCGTTTGTAGCACCCGCCTCGGCGGGCATACCCAGAACCAAACAGGCGTACAACGAATCGCAGTTACGCCCCGACCGCAGGACACGCCGAGAACCAGGTAGCCTTTGCCGGGCGGCAGTGGTAGGGTTTCTCACGCAACTGTAAAGGAGTTTAGAGCCATGAAGTCATTGAAGATTGTGGTTGAGCGGCATCCTGATACCTACGTTGCATATCCACTAGGAATCAAGGGCATTGTCGTTGGCCAGGGAGATACCTACGAGAGCGCCGTCGCCGACCTGAAGTCAGCGCTACAATTCCACGTCGAGACGTTTGGCGACATCTAAACGATCCCACGCTAAAAAGTTCAACGCCGCGTACGATTCTGACCCAGGCGACAATCTCCCGGAACGATTTTCTAAAGGCGTACGACGAGACTTACTTCGTGTCAGTGGTGAAAGGGGCGACAAATGATGGCATCTCTTCTGCAGACGAGCCCGCCGGTCTGGCCGGGTGGGTGGCAGTGACGCAGCAATGCGTGCATGCGGAGGTGGGCAAGGAGCTTGGAAAGCCTGAATGTCAAAGATCATAGACAGACCTCTTATCCACGACACCTCATTCCACGCCAAATAGATGCAAAGACAAACATTTGAATCTGGATTCCGCTGAAAAACACAGACGGTGGGGCGCCTGCCCTGCAACACAACCCCTTTTCGTACTCGTAATCTAACTCCTGCTCGTACTCGAAAGCGGATGCCTTGCAAGGAATCGAGCAAGAGCAAGAGTAAGAGTAGGGGGGCAAACGGGGTCAGCCGGTGCATTGGGGGGCAAACGGGGTCAGCCGGTGCATTGTGACATCTTCCTGCGCCACTTGCGCTCTTCCTTTCAATGGGATGTCCGAAATCGGGGTCAGCCGGGGCAGACCTAGAAGCCAGACAGATCG
>SLOV01000326.1 GCA_007132345.1 Kiritimatiellia bacterium | reverse complement strand
TTTGGAGTGCGCTTTCTTGAAAGCGCTTTGGGTTCGGCAGTGTCGAGGGTTCCTCGGGAGAAGATGCGACGAACGGGAAGACGACTGCGCCTTCAAGAAGGCGCGATGCAAAGCGGGTTCGAGAACCCGCACTCCATAAAGAGTTTGGAGTGCGCTTTCTTGAAAGCGCTTTGGGTTCGGCAGTGTCGAGGGTTCCTCGGGAGAAGATGTGACGAACGGGGTGACGACTGCGCCTTCTACCCTGTATCGCCGCCGCGGGCCCGCTCGCCAACGACACCCCGCTTGCTGGCGAGGATGAAGGCGACCCACTCGGCGACCGGCCCATCATGGTCCGTTTCGCGTAGCGAGGCAAGGACCGCCGCCTTCGCTTCGCCGGAACGGTAGAAACGCAGATAGGCCCGCTTCAGCGCGGTTCGCTGCTCGGGCGTGATGCCGGCCCGGCGCAAACCGACCACATTGAGGCCATGCACCTCGTTCTCCGACCCGCTGCGCGCCGTGCAGAAGGGCGGCAAGTCTTTGGAGATCTGCGCGCCGCCGCCCATCATGGCGAGGCGGCCCACGCGGCAGAACTGATGCACGGCGCAATGCCCACTGAGAAAGGCGCCCTCACCGATTTCGACATAGCCGCCGAGGAGCGCGCCATTCGCTAGAATCACGCGGTCGCCCAGCACACAGTTGTGCGCCACATGGCTGGTGGCCATGAGATAACAGTCGTCTCCGATCCGCGTCACCGTGCCCTCGGCAGTGCCGCGATGGACCGTGACCCCCTCGCGAAAGGTGCAGCGCGCCCCGATCTCGGTGCGACTTGTCACACCGGAAAAGGCGAGATCCTGCGGGGTATCGCCGATGACACTACCGCTATGCAGCCGGCAGCCGGGGCCAAACCGCGTATGCGCGCAGATGACGGCATGCGCATCGAGTCGGCAGCCATCGCCCAGTTCGCAGTCAGGCCCCACGACGGCGTAAGGGCCAATCTCTACGCCAGCGCCCAGCCGGGCGGAGGCGTCGACGATGGCGGTGGCATGAATATCCGGCATGTCCATTTCGGATCAGGGAAGAAGGAGTTTTGCAAAGCGTCGCTTTCCGCATTTCAGTATGCTGCCGTCGAGCGGCTCGATGCGGGCCAGCGGGTCGCGGACGGGTTCATCGTTCAGGCGGACCGCGCCCTGTTGCACAAGGCGGCGCGCCTCGCCGTTGCTCGCCGCCATGCCGGCCCGTGTCAGTAGCGATAGGATTCCGATGCGGCCTTCTTGCAGATCGTCTGCCGTCAGGACGAGTTCCGGCAGATCGGTTGGCAGATCGCGCTGGCTGAAGACGCGGGCAAATTCGCGCGAGGCGGCCAGGCCCTCCGACTCGCCGTGGAACCGCGCCACCACGCGGGTGGCGAGTTGGTCTTTGGCTTCGCGCGGGTGCAGTTGGCGGAGCGTGGCGATTTCGTCCGGAGGGGCGCAAAGCACATACTCATAATAGCGCCACATCAGGTCATCGCTGACGGACATGATGCGCCCGAACATTTCGCCAGGGGCATCGTTGACGCCAATCGCATTGCCGAGGCTCTTGCTCATCTTCTGGACGCCATCCAGCCCCTCGATCAGCGGAAGGGTCATGACGACCTGCGGCGGTTGCCCGAAAGACTTCTGCAGTTCCCGCCCCAGGAGCAGGTTGAAGAGTTGGTCTGTACCGCCCAGTTCTACATCGGCCTGGACCATCACGGAGTCGTAGGCCTGCACCAGCGGGTAGAGAAACTCGACGAGTGAGATAGGCTGATTCTCCGCGTAGCGTTTGGCGAAGTCGTCGCGCGCCAGCATCTGTGCCACAGTCACGCGGGCGGAGAGTCGAATCACCTCGTCGAAGCCCATGGGCGAAAACCACTCGGCGTTGTGCCGGACCTCAGTGCGGTCCGGGTCCAGCACCTTGAAGACCTGGGCTTTATAGGTTTCCGCATTGCGGTCGACCTCTTCGCGGGAAAGCTGGGGTCGCGTTTTCGATTTGCCGGATGGGTCGCCGATCATGCCGGTGAAGTCCCCGACAATGAAGACGACGAGGTGGCCCGCTTCCTGGAACTCGCGCAGCTTGTTAAGCACCACCGTATGGCCCAGGTGCAGGTCGGGCGAAGAGGGATCGGCGCCAAACTTCACGCGCAGGGGGCGACGCTCGCCGCGTGCCGTTTCGAGGCGCTTCTGTAACTCTTCGACGGAGTGTAGATCGACGCAACGGGCGCCGAGGAAACGGAGTTCTTCCGGAATGGATCGGTTCATGGCGCAGGACTGTAGCGACAGCCCCAACACGGGCAATCAAGAAGTTCAGAAAAGCCACGGGGCGCCCGGCCATTCTTGCGAATCGCGGACGCCCCGCCGCCCCCCCCATGCCTGGATGGCGGATTCAGGCAATATTCTCGAATAAAACGGAGCTCAAATATCGTTCGCCTGCATCGGGCAGTACCACCACGATGTTCTTGCCGGCAAATTCGTCCAGGTTTGCAAGCCGCACGGCCACGGCGGCGGCGGCGCCACAGGAGATGCCGCAGAGAATACCTTCCTCCAGCGCGAGGCGGCGGGCCATCTCGATGGCTTCGTCATTGCTGACTTGCTCCACCCGGTCGACCACCGAAAGATCGAGCGTATCGGGAATGAAGCCCGCGCCGATGCCCTGAATCTTGTGGGGGCCAGGCTTCAACTCCTCGCCAGCGAGCCGCTGCGTGATGACCGGGCTGTGCGAAGGCTCCACGGCCACGGAGACGATCGGCTTGCCCTGGGTGTTTTTGATATATCGACTGACGCCAGTGATGGTCCCGCCGGTGCCCACGCCAGTGACCAGCACATCGATCGCTCCATCGGTGTCTTCCCAAATCTCCGGGCCAGTGGTCCGCTCGTGAATCGCCGGGTTTGCGGGGTTCTTGAACTGCTGCGGCATGAAAACGCCGTCGCCGTTCGCCGCCAGTTCCTCCGCTTTCGCGATGGCGCCCGGCATGCCGCGCGGCCCTTCGGTCAGGACCAGGTTCGCGCCGAAAATCTTCAAAACCTTCCGGCGCTCCAGGCTCATGGTCTCCGGCATGGTCAACGTCAGTTTGTAGCCCCGCGCCGCAGCCACGAATGCGAGCGCAATCCCCGTGTTGCCGCTCGTCGGCTCCACGATCTCCATGCCGGGTTTCAGGGCGCCCCGCTCTTCCGCATCCCAGATCATGGAGGCGCCAATGCGGCATTTGACCGAGTAGGCAGGGTTGCGACCTTCGATCTTGGCCATGACCGTGCCCTTGGCCCCGTTGACAACCCGGTTCAGTTTGACCAACGGGGTCTTGCCAATCGATAGACTGTTGTCCTTGTACCACTCGCTCATGTCCGCCTCCTACTCACTCACCTTGTTGAACCTGAACCCATCAGATTTCATGTGAGGAGATTAGAGGTTTGCCCCACCTCATGTCAACAATTCCGATACAGATATCGGTGATTTTGTGAATCCCACTCTGTACTGCCTGTCAGGCTGGGGGGATATGGGGGAAAAGGTCGAGAATATGGGCGATTTTGTTCTCGATTTCGGCCCACTCGCTCTCGGGGTCGGAGCCCGACACAATCCCGGCGCCGGAGTAGAGATGGAGGGATTTCCTGGAAACCAGTGCAGAGCGGATGCCGACGGCAAACTGGGCCGCGTCGCGACTGACCCATCCGATCGGGGCGGCGTACCATCCTCGACTGAAATTCTCACGCCTGCGGAGGAAATCCAGCGCCTCTGTCGTGGGCAGCCCGCCGACCGCGGGCGTCGGGTGAAGCGCCGAGAGCAGGTCGGAATCCTGCACGCCATCCCGCAACCGACCCTGAATGGAAACGATCAGATGCTGGTTGTGGGAGAGTTTCAGCAGGCGCGGCTCCGCCTCCACATGGATGTCCGCCAACAAAGGCGAGACAGCGGAACGGATGCCCTCTACGACCATGGCATGCTCGCGGCGATCCTTTTCGCTATCGAGCAACGCGGCGCAGAGGCGCGCATCTTCTTCCGGCGTCGCCCCGCGCGGGCGCGTGCCCGCAATGGCCTCGGTCGAAAGGCGGGAGCCATCGCGACGGTATAAGCGCTCGGGAGATGCGCCGACAAAGGCGTGATGGGGATCGGGCTGGAAACAGAAGTGGAAAGCAGCGACGGCCCGGGCCCGGAGCCGGAGCAGAAGATGGGCAGGGTCCGGCGGCGCGGTACATTCCAGGGACGCGCGACGCGCGAGGACCACTTTACGGAGGGAGCCCTCCCCGATTTGTCCCAGGGCATCGCCGATTCGTCGTGCCCATTCGTCTCGCGGCGGTGCATCCGTTCGCAACAGCAACGCGGGCAGGGTTCCGGCTGGTGGCCCGGCAGGAAAACGCACGCCCGCCAACTCTGTTTCGACCTGTTGCGGCGCTTCCTCGCGGCGGGCGTTACAGGCCAGAACCGTATGACCATCACGCGTGATCACTTCGACGCGCGGTAAAATGAAGCGGTAATGGCCGAAGGCGCCCCATTCCTCATTCAGCGGCGCGAGCGGGTCGAAAGAAAAGCCACCGAAGTAACGGATGTTCTGCGGGGAGCCATCGAGTCTTTCGTGAAGTTCGCGCAGGAGGCTTGGAAGCTCGGCGGGCGTCTGGCCGATGATCCAATCAGCCCGGCCGATGCCGGCCAGCGCGAACGACTGCTCGCGGTCGGACCAGTAACCGCGCGCGCCGGGCGACTGTGCGGCCAGCCAGGCCGCCGCATCGAGGCCGGGCGCCGCCACTTCGGCGCGGATCAGGGGGGTCGAATGGCTCTGACGCCACGCCTGCCGCAGTTTGTCACGGAGCTGCTCCAGCAGGTCGATCCGCGGCGCCAGTTCAAGCCCCGTCGACATGCGCGCTCCTTTCCTCATCGACTGATTCGCAGTTGGGCCGGTCGGCGATGTAGAGCGTCGCAATGCCGAACGTCAGCGGGACGGCACGCGCATTCTCGAAGCCGGCCTGCTCCATCCAGTCGCAGAATGACTGACCATAAGGAAACGTTTCGATGGTTTGATTCAGGTAGCGGTAGGCGGCGACGTCCCCGGAGAGGAAGCCGCCGACACGCGGGAGGAGATGGCGCAAGTAGAAGAGATGCAGTCGACGAATCAAGCCGTTCGCGGGCAATGAGAACTCCAGGATCAAGACCCTTCCGCCCGGGCGCAGGACCCGCAGCATCTCGCGGAAGGCCAGGGGCACATCCACGACATTGCGAATGCCGAACGACATAGTCAGCGCATCGAAGGCACCCGGTTCGGACGGAATGGCACATGCATCGCCGGTTTCGAGACGAACGCGGTCCGACAGGCCGCGCGCTTCGACTTTCTGGCGACCCCGCGCGAGCATCTGTTCGGCGAGGTCCATACCGACGCCTTCGGCGAGCCGGTCGGAACGCGCGAAGAGATCGAGGATCTGGTCGGCCGTCCCCGTTGCGAGGTCGAGCACGCGCAGGTGGGTTCCTGTCGGCAGATGACTTGCCAGGCGCCTGCGCCAGCGGCGGTCAATGCCGAACGACAAGAGGCGGTTTGCCAGATCGTAGCGGTGGGCAATCCGGTCGAACATGCGCCAGACTTCGCGCCTGGACGGCTCGCGTGGCGCGCTTTGTTCATCGTCGTTGACCTGGAGGGTTTCGCTGCTCATCTTATTTCTGCCGTTGACTGCCCGACTCTAAGGGTTGACACCCTGCGTTTCAAACCGGAAGGCCGTGACGAAAACAACCACCATGACGGGACTTCCCACCTGGACTGAAGCGCTGGCGGCGGGCTTGCCGCCAGACGGGCTTCTACTGATCGTCGATGCGCGGCGTCAACAGCTTACACTCTTTGAACGGGGCTGCCGGATCGCGTGTTACCCCGTCTCTACCGCCGCGGCCGGGCTTGGTTGTGAAGACGGCTCGCTCAAGACGCCGGTCGGCTGGCATGAAGTGTTGGATCGCATCGGGCGGGGTGCCCCGCTGGGCCAGGTCTTCGAGAGCCGTTTGCCGACGGGCGAGATCGTCGACCTGACCCGGCCTCTTGACGGCCGGGAAGGCGATCCGATTCTTACGCGAATCCTTCGGTTGCGTGGGCTCGAACCGGGAAAGAATCACGGACAGGGTGTCGACTCCTATCTGCGGATGATTTATATTCACGGCACCCATCGAGAGGATCGGTTGGGCACACCAGCCTCGTGCGGCTGTATTCGCATGGCCAATAGGGATGTGGCGGCGCTTTTCGAGGTGATCGGAAATCGACCGGCCTGGTGCTGGATTGGGGAGTCCGGGGCGGCGCCCCAAGATGAGGGCGCGGAGGAGGCAAGTTGAGATGTCCGGCCTGTATGTGCATATTCCGTTTTGTGTGCGAAAATGTCTCTACTGCGATTTCTACTCGGTGGAGACCAGTAACTGCGCGGTGAGCCGACGGCACGAGGCGCTCGAACTCGGGCAGGAAAGGTTTCTGCGCGCCCTGGAGGAAGAGTTGGGAAGTCTCCCCGATGCGTTTTCTCCAGACACCGTCTTCATCGGCGGCGGCA
>SLOV01000361.1 GCA_007132345.1 Kiritimatiellia bacterium | reverse complement strand
TGGGACAGCAGGTGTTCGCTGACCGCGCTGCGCTCGAGCGGCTGAACGCGCTGGTGCATCCCGCGGTTCAGCGCGAGGTCGCGGCATGGCTCGCTGCGCAGGCCGCGGCGGGCCGGGATGCCGTGGTCACCTTGCCGCTGCTGTTCGAGGCCGGCATGGCGGATGGCTGGGAGGCTATTCTGTGCGTGGCCGCGCCCCTGGCGCGTGTCCGGGAACGGCTGCGCGAACGCGGCCTCGGCGAGGCGGAGGTTGAGGCACGACTGGCCGCCCAGTGGCCGGTCGAAGAAAAGAAGAAGCGGGCCGATATCGTCATCGAAAACGATGGCAGCCTCGCGGAACTGAGGAACAAAGTTTTGGAAGTCTGGCGTGAACTCACGCAGAAGGAGCAACTACATCATGGATGAGACGTCAACACGACCCAGGAAGAGCAAGAACAAGCAGAACCGGAACCGCGGGCGCCGCCCCGATCAGCAGCGGGGCCACGGCTATCACCAACAACGGTATGCCAAGCAGCAGGGGCTGGATTACCTGCGCGGTAACGGGGAGCCAGAGGTGTTCCCGGACCCGGTCGAGGGCGAGGGCAAGGTCCTCAAGCTCTTCGAACTGCAGCAGATGGAGGTGCCCCAGCTCCAGACCCTGGCCGATGAGTTCGAATTGCAGGACATGGGCGCCCTCAAGAAGCACGAGTTGATCTTCGAAATCCTCAAGGCAAACGCGCGCCAGCGGGGAAGCATGCACGGACGCGGTGTGCTGGAAGTGCTGCCCGACGGCTTCGGCTTCCTTCGTTCGCCGCTTTCGAATTACCTACCGTGTCCGGAAGACATCTACGTCTCCCCGTCGCAGATCCGTCGCTTCGCCCTGCGCGCAGGCGACCTGGTCGAGGGCGCCATTCGGCCGCCCAAGGACAAGGAACGGTTCTTTGCCCTGCTCAACGTCACCACCATCAACGAAGCCACGCCCGAGGCGTCGCGCACCAAGATTCCTTTCGAGAATCTGACGCCGCTCTTTCCCGACCAGCGGCTCGTGCTCGAGACCGATAGCAAGAACATCTCCATGCGCGTCATGGACCTTATCACCCCGATCGGCAAAGGGCAGCGCGGCTTGATCGTCGCCCCGCCCCGCACCGGCAAGACGGTGCTGATGCAGCAGATCGCCAACAGCATTTCGGCGAACAACCCGGAGGTGAAGCTGATTATTCTGCTCATCGACGAGCGCCCCGAAGAAGTGACCGACATGGAGCGCAACACCCAGGCCGAGGTCATCAGCTCCACCTTCGACGAGCCGCCCGAGCGGCATGTGCAGGTGGCCGAAATCGTCATCGAAATGGCCAAGCGCTATGTGGAATGCGGGCGCGACGTGGTGATTCTCCTCGACAGCATCACCCGTCTTGCGAGGGCCTACAACACCCTGCAGCCACACAGCGGCAAGATCCTCTCGGGCGGCGTCGACGCCAATGCCCTGCACAAACCGAAGCGCTTCTTCGGTGCGGCACGGAATATCGAAAACGGGGGCAGCCTCACGATCATTGCGACGGCCCTGGTCGATACCGGGAGCCGCATGGACGAGGTCATCTTCGAAGAATTCAAAGGCACCGGGAATATGGAGATCGGGCTCGACCGGCATCTCGTCGACAAGCGTGTCTTCCCCGCCATCAACATCGAAAAATCCGGCACGCGCAAAGAGGAATTGCTCTTCCACCCGGATGAACTCGACCGGGTCTGGATCTTGCGAAAAGCCTTGAACGGCGTACCGTGCGTCGAGGCCATGGAACTGGTGATCAATCGTCTGAAGAAGACAAAGACAAACGCGGAATTCCTTATGACGCTGCAAAGCTGATGCCCACCTCCGGTACCGCTCCTTCCTCATTCGGCATACCGGTTCGTCGAATCCGGTGGGGGCGGGTCTGTGCGGCAATCACGGCCTTGCTGCTTTCCTCCGGCCTGCACGCGCTGATGATCGAGCGTTTTCCCGACTTGCCGGTCGGTCGTCTGGTCGATGCGCCCGTGCAATGGAGCCGCTCCCCCATGCGGGTGGGCGACGTTCGTATGCGCGATGTCTCCCGGTTCGATCGGCCCGAAGGACTTTCCCTGCAGGATCTGGAGCGCAGGCTCGATCTCGGCGAATCGGCCCGAATGGTTGCCGCGACGCAGCCATTGGAGTTGCCCGGCCTTCCGGACGTGTCGCGGGAGTTGCTTGCGGGTGCCGATGGGGCCGTGGCCCAGCCCGATCTGGACGTGCAGCGAGAGACCTGGGAGCCTCGTCGCGATCTGCTGCAGATCGACTCGCCGCTGCATGCCGACGAGGTCGCCGCCCTGCCGCGGCGCCTTGTGTCGACGCCGGAGTTCAAGGCGCCACCGCCACCGATCGAGGGCGCACTGGCCCGCGCGCTCGAAACACTGCCAGGGCTGCGTAGTGACGCCGCCACCGCCGCTGCTCCCTCTCCGGCGCCACCCGTCGCCCCCGCAACGGGGCTGGGTGTCGTGCCGCTTCCTTCGCTGGAGTTCGACGACCCGGTCGTCCCTACACCGATCGAGGAAGAAGTCGGACAACTGACCGAAGCGGTCGCGGCCGAGTCCGAGCCCGAGGTTGCTCCGTTCGAAGGGGTGGAACACCTGCTCGACCTGAACCTGCTCCTCTTTCGCGCGGCCAGCGAAACGGATTACCATTACTTCGCCTTGCAGATTCGCCGGGCGCCGGGCGCCGAGCTGCCGGTGCTGCCCCGCGACGTCGTCCTGGTGATAGACGGCTCGCAGAGTATGACGCAGCGCACCATGAACGCCAGCAAGGCAGGGCTGAAGGCGTTTGTCGACTCGCTCTCGGAGCAGGACCGGTTAGAGATTCTGACCTTCCGGGAAACGGTCTATCATGCCTTCGGCGAGTTGCGCCCCGCCTCCCTGCGCACCAAAGCAGAGGCGCGCACCTTTATCGACCGCCTCGAAGCGCAGGGCCGCACCGATATCGATGCCGGTCTCGACGCCATGCAACTGCTCGGCTTCGACGACGCGCGGCCCGCGATTGCTCTGCTCTTTACGGACGGCCGGCCGACGGCGGGCGTTGTGAACAGTTCGCAGATCATCGAGCGGTTCACCACAGAGAATCGCGGCCGCATTTCGGTCTTTTCCCTCGGGGTCGGACGGCAGGTGAATCGGTTCCTGCTCGATATGCTCGGGTTCCGCAATCGCGGCGACCTCCAATTGGCCGAACACAATCGAGAGATTGGGCGCGCGCTGCGCGGCGTTCAGCAGGAGGTTTCGCGCCCCGTCCTCAGCGATCTTCGATTTCGTTTCTCGGGCGTGCCGGATGCGGAAATCTATCCCCGCAGCCTGACAAATCTCTATCTGGACCGGCCCCTCGTGGTATTTGGGCGTTTTTCCGGCGCGGCGCCGCAGGCGGCGGTTCAGATCGTGGGGCGGAGCGGGGCGGAGCAGAAGGACATGATTTTCCCTCTGCACTGGGAGGCGGCCACCCCCGGCGACGAGGGGCTAGGTCAGCAATGGGCCATGAACAAGATCTATGATCTCATCGGACTGCATCTGAAGACAGGATATGACGAGGTTCTTGAAGAAGTACATGACCTGGCCGATCGATATGGCCTGCACGTTCCGTATGGTCGCGATGTAGTTTTCTGGTACTGACGCCCGCTATGCGGGCTCGCGAATCACCAGCACCCTGAGAGCGGGAGCTGGAAGCTCCCGCCACTTTGTTGCCGCGAATCGGGCAGATGGATGGCTCCCACCAAAGTAGCGGGAGCATCCTGCTCCCGTCTGGATCGGCGTGTACGAGTAAGTGTACGAGTAGGGAAGCCACTACGCTCAGGCTCTCATGCTCGAATGCCTGTCCCGTCATTCGATCCCGTATTCTTGCACCTATTCGTAGTTGCCTTCTTTCCGACTCTTCGCAGAGGTTCGATTCATTGGTACGCTAGACAGGCGAATATCCGCCATGACGGGGTCATGGTCGCTGGCCCCGAACATCTCGACGATCTCCGGCCCCTCCGGCCAGTCGGTGTTCAGATGGGCGATCCAGGCCGCCTCCACCCGCGCCCAGAGTGACGGGGACAGAAAAAGGTGATCCAAGGTTTGTGCCTGACCCCGAAACGCATAGGTGTAATTCCATTCCGGCCGCTCGGCGAGTGGGCCGTCGTAAAGGTTGAGTAAGCCAACGTCATAGAGTGGCCCCAGTTGATCGGCGGGTCGGTGCGGGTCGGGCTCGTCGGGGCGCGGAAAGGTGTTGAGGTCGCCGCCGACCACGATCCAGGCGTTTGGATCGATCTCCGCGATGCGCTGGGCCAGGATGGCATTGAGCCGGGCCTGTTCGCGGCGTTGGTCAACGCGCCGGCCGGGACCGCTGCTGAAGTGGTTGTTTAATGCATACAGCAGAGGGGTTCCCTCGGGCGCATCCAGGAGGCGGAAGACGGCGAGCTGGACCGGGCGTGTGAAGACATTGGTGCCGTCGGTCTCGAATTCCAGCGGGAGGTCTGCGGGGAGCGGGGCATTGAAACACTTCGGGTTGGCGACTTCCCGGTTCATCGCCAGGTCCGGCGAGGCGTATTGCAGCGTGAAGGCATCGCCGAGAATCGGGTGCGTCGGCTCGGGGACGATCAGTTCCAGCCGCTCCGGCCGGTAGAGGTACGGGCTGAGAATCCCGCGGGGGTCGGCGCCGTGCCGGTTCACGGCCGTCTCGTAGCGCGGCCCGCCCGCGGCAAGGATCGCCACGCAGAGTTCCTGCAGGGTGTCGAGAGCGCCGTCGGCCCCTTCGCGGACAGTGCCATCCTCGTCGATGGTGAGCATGTCCTGGTTTTCGACCTCCTGGGCCAGGATCAGATCCGGCGCGCCCATGCCGTCAATAATCTGCGAAGCCAGGCGCGCCAGGCGGGAGGTGTAGGCGGCTTGATCTTCCGGCAGATAGTTGAAGGGCGGCTGGACCCACTCGTTGCCGGGGTCGTCAGGATGGTCGCAAAGCGAATCGGGATCGTTGCGGTGATCGTAGAGATTTTCGACATTGAATGAAGCGATGCGCAGGTTGGACAGGCAATAAGGCGGTGCGGGTGGCGCGTCGGCGAAAGGATCGAGTCCGCGCGCGACGGAGAGCGGTGCGGCGGGTTGCAACGAGTAGATATCCTGAAACTGGTAGATCGCGCCAATGGCAGGTTCCGTGAGCCGATCGAAGGTGCGGAGAGGGGGCAGATGCGCCTCCGCGCCTTCGAATAGAGCGAGCAAGCCGAGGTTCCCGACGTGGATACGAAACCCGTTGCCGTCGTCAACGAGGAGATGGGGCTGGTTATCGAGCGGGTGCGCGTCGCGGAAGACGCGCCGGTGGGATGGCTCGTCCCGCAGCGCAACCGGATGGCCTGGGTGAATGAAGACGGCAGAAGAGCGCTGCGCGGCTTCGTGCAGGCGTCGGCCCTGCTGCGAAATGCTGCCGGCGGGCAGTACGGCGCGCATCCCTTCCCGTCGCTCCCAATATCGCTCTGCTTCTTCCGCATCGTCGGGCGGGTCGATCTCGAAGGGCGGCAGCTCCGTGTCGAGATCAAGGCCGGTACGCAGCACTTCGCGCACAACCGGTGCGGTGAGCCGTGTCAGGCCGAAAAGTTCCTGCACGGTGCCGGTCAGAACGATTTCGTCGCCCGGTGTCGGCACATAACGCTCGTTACGGTAGAGCATGCGTGAGTCTCTACGGGTGAGCAGCGAAACGAAGATGCCGTCCGAGGTGGCCGGATCGCCATCGGCGGTTTCCTCGGAATTCTGCAGGAAGAACCCGTGTTGCTCGTCGCCCGCCTGGTCCTGCCGCACGATGGATTGATGCACCACGCCTTGTACGGTCACCCGCAAGCCCTCGCGGGGGGACTCATGCCGCGTCCCGCGGTGCGCATCACTGACCTGCCCCTGAATGGCGCCGATCGGAACGATGAGCGGCGGAGCCAGATCTTGATAAAGGTCGTCGGAATCGGTGAGCCAGTCCACGAACGGATCGCCAAAGGCGTGGCCGGGCAGCAGCATAAAGAGAAGGGCCGGCACCACGCGGTCGCGAATCGAAGAGAGCAAGGACATGGCGATACGGTGGAGGCACAGGGACGAGGCGGAAAGCAAATAATGAGCCCGTGTTCTCCGTGCCAATCGGTTCTGCTGCCAATCGGTTCTGCTTGCCTTATGGCTTGGTCCTTGTAACAAATCGCTCGCATGCTGTCGGAAGAACCAGACACCTCGCCGGGCGCCGCCATAGAGCCGTCTTCGAACGGGTCGGAATCGACGCTTCACGATGCGGTCCTGCTAACGCTTTGTTACCGGGAGATTTTCGAATTTCCCCTCACGCGTCAGGAATTGCACCGTTACCTGATTCTGGCCGCCGCCGACGAATCGGCGCTGCATCGGTCGCTTACGGAGCTGGAAGGCCGCCATGTGACGTTGCTGGACAATTACGTGCTGCCGCCGGGGGGCGAGTCGATGCTGGAACTGCGGGAAGCGCGCCGCCACGCCAGTGCTCATTGCTGGCGCTGGGCCTTGCGATACGCGCGCTGGCTTCGCTGGGTGCCATTCG
>SLOV01000083.1 GCA_007132345.1 Kiritimatiellia bacterium | reverse complement strand
TGAGGGAGGTTTCGGGGGCTGCGTGGCGCGGGGTTGCGGGGGTCTTCGAGGGAGGTTTCGGGCGGTGTCGCGGGGGTCTTTGAGGGAGGTTTCGGGCAAGGTCGCGGGGGTCTTTGAGGGAGGTTTCGGGCGGTGTCGCGGGGGGCTGTGAGGGAGGTTTCGGGGGCTGCGTGGCGCGGGGTCTGGGCGGCGTCAGGTTAGGGGGGCTGGGGCGTGGCGACTTTTTCGAGATTCTGTTTTACGGCGGGGAATCAACGGGTTACCTTCTGCTAAAGCGCTTTACTCCATGCGTTGGAGTGTCTTCCCTGGCCTGTGTGTCAGTCCTTGCGAAGATCTCTGTCAGGCAGGTGGTTGCGCAATGTGATGGGTTCCCATGCGCCGTATGGCTTCGGTGCTGAAGTGGAGTGTCAGGTTGAATGTATGTGGAGGTAGTCGAATGAAGAGTTTTTGCTCTGAGGTGTCATGCAGCAAGCGGAGCGGTCAGATCCTTCTGGTGGTTTGGCTGTTGGGCGGCCTGGGCCTGTGGGGCGGGTCGGCGATGGCGAACGGAAATGTGCATGTGACCCGTTTCTGGCACAATCACCAGCCGATTTACTGGCCGGAGTGGAACAGCGGGGTGGGGCAGGACAGCCGGGTGCAGTATGCGCACGACTCCATGCGCCTGAAGCCGACACAGAACTACGGCGCGCCGTGGAACCATCCGCACAATGATCTCGAACAGATTTTCGGCAATGACGACCGGATCGCCGCCTACCAGGGGCGACCGCGCGACTCGGTGAGCAGCATCGGGCAGGCGGGCGGTATGGCGATGAGCTATACAGGGTCGCTCATCGATAATGTCCGCAACCTGGCTGCGAATGGCTGGAATTACGGCAACGACTGGAACTCGGGCAATACGCAGGCGCGCCAATGGACCACGCCCTCGGGCAGCCCGCGTCTCGACATGGTGGGCTTTTCCTACCACCACTCGCTGACACCGCTGCTCCCCAAAGAGGTTTTCCGTAAAGAGGTTCAGATGTTCAAGCAGGCGTGGTGGAAGGCCTGGGGCGGGAACATGGATCTGAGCGATCATTCGAAAGGCTTCTTCCCGACGGAAATGGCCTATTCGCGTGATATCATCGATGTACTCGTGGATGAGGGGTATGACTGGGTGATCGTTGCCAGCCATCACATCAGCCGCACGAGCCCTTCTTACAATGATCGGGTGAATCCCGGTTCGTTCAATATCAAGTCGAGCCCTCCGAACCGTGCGGACCAGTTGGGACCGCTCTTCCCGAATGCATCGCAGTGGTGGTTCGACGAGCCGAACCCCGGGCAGGCGGCGTGGAATGTTTCGCCGTTTGCATATCAGCTTCACCGGGTGAAATACATCGACCCGGAAACGGGCGCGGAGAAGACGATGATTGCGGTGCCTTCGGACGACGTGATCAGCTATCAGGCCGGGTACAGCGGTGCGCAGATCGGCGCCGTCGATAGCCATATTGCGCCGCACGCAAACGACCCGAACCGTCCGGTGCTGGTGATGCCCGCGACAGACGGCGACAATGCGTGGGGCGGCGGTTTCGACTCGTGGATGGTCTCTACGCCTGCCTTCTTCGGCGCGGCCGAGAGTCGCGGCTATCAGATCACCACGATTCAGGATTTTGTGAACCAGTTCGGCGCGCACGCGCCGACGACGCATATTGAAGAGGGCGCGTGGATTTATCCGGAGGTCTGCTACGGTTCTCCCTATTTCCTGAAATGGATTGAGCCGCCGGTGCGCACCACGGCGAACAGCCCGACGACCTATCCGAACACGGTGATCGATGTGGAGAATGGCTGGTCGCTCAAGTTCTTCGCCTATGCCCCGAAAATGGCAGGCGCGAACTGGGTCATCACCGCGGAGCAGATCTGGCGGGACGAGGGCGGAACCGTGGAACCCTGGAAGATTCAGGCGCCTTACGACTGGGACGGCACCTGGACGAACCCGAACGTGGTCGAGCTGGCCTGGCACATTTACCTGAAGGGCCTCGATTCCGGCTTCCAGTATTATGGCGGGCTCGGCAACGACGACGAAGTGAAGCCTGGCCTCGCGGCGCGACGCGCGATCGAGACGCTGGAGTCCTACATGAGCAGCCGGTTGCACCTGGACCAGACTGGCCCGACCATTCTCAAGCCGCAGCGCTTCCCCTACAACCCGGGTGGCTGGACCTTCGGCTGGTTCAACAACGTGCCGGGCGGAGACAGCAACTGGCTGAAGCAGATGCCCTCCGAGTTCTATATCTGGTCGCTGGTGCATGACGTGTCGGGCGTGCAGAACGTCGACCTGATGATCCGCCGCGATAAGGACGGTGTGCGGTCTCTGGCCAACAACCACAACGAAACCTATGCGGGCGGTTCGGATGTCGAGGAGTGGATTCGTATTCCCATGACGCGCCGGATCCTCCCGAATACACGTGCCGAGCTCAACCAACTGGCGAATCATGGTGAAATCGATTACGTCGTGACGTCGCCGGAGATCGCCGACCAGTATTTCGTGAAGCTCGACGACAATAACCTGCCCGGTTTCCGCGATAATCTGTTCGACTACTACATCGAGGCCACGGACACGCATGGCAACATTTCGCGCAGCGAAATCCAGCACGTCTATGTGGAAGACGATGGTGTCGCGCCTTCGTCCGGCGTGCAGTTCTCTGCCGACCCGCGCGATTGCGCGCCGCTGACGGTCACCTACAATGCGGCCAATGGCCCGCTGGAGGGCATTAGCCCGGTGGTGATGCAGATCAGCTTCGATGGCGGCTCGTCCTGGACGCCTTACACCATGTCCAGCTCCTCCGCCAATGTCTGGACCTACACCATCGACATCGTCGGCAAGCCGACCAGCGCCATTGTCTGGTTCGAGAACAGCGCGGGCACCATCACCGACAGCCGGAATGGGCAGAATTGGACGACGAGCATTCGCGACTGCGACGCCCCGACCGGGCCGCGCATTGTGCAATGGATTCCGGAGAATCCAGATGGATGCGATCCTGTGAGCATCCGATACTTCCCGAACGAGGGGATGCTGCAGGGCTCCGCGCAGATCAACATTCACATCGGCCGCAACGGGTGGAGTGGGCCGCAGACACTGCCTATGACGCAAGAGGGCATCTATTGGGAGTTCATTTACACCCCGCCGCCGGGCACGGATGAGATCAACTTTGTGTTCAACAACGGCACCGATTGGGACAATAACAACGGCAACGACTGGCACGTTACGGTGACGAACTGTGACGATGGCCCGCCGCCACCGACCGGCTTGGCGATCACGAATCCGGAGTCGGATATCGTGGTGGATAACGCGGTCGACAGCTATGACCTGGAGGGCATTGCCGAGGGCATTGACGGCGATCTCGACTGGACCAACGCGCTCACCGGTGCCTCCGGCAGCCTGGCGGCGACGACGCCGTGGACGATTGCGGGCCTGGCCCTGGGCGTGGGCGATAACGACATCACCGTAAGCGGCACGCTCGCTGGCAGCGGCGGCAGTGTGACCCTGGCGGAGGACAGCGCCGAGAACTATAGCGACTGGACCGACGGCTCGAACCAGGGCAGCGGCTTTCTGCCGTGGAACCTGAGTGTGGTGGGCAGCGAAGGCGGCCACTTCCTCGGCGGCGCAGGCTGGGGCTTCTGGTCGCATGAAGGGGGCAATACCTCCGAGGCGTTTCGTCCGCTGGGCAGCCCGCTGGCGGTGGGGCAGACGTTCCACGTCTATATGCAGAACGGCTGGATCTGGGAGGACGGCGGATCGGTGGGTGTGGCGCTTCGGAATGCAGGTGGCGACACGCTCTGGGAGCTGTTCTTCAACGGCGGCGACCCCACCTACATGGGCACGGACGGCGTGACGGACATTGGCTGGACGGACAGCGGGTTGAACATCTCCTTCACGCTGACCGGTGCATCAAGCTATGAGGCGACGGTTCATCCCGCCGGCAGTTCTGCGCGTCAGTACACGGGCACGATCAGCGGCGGACCGATCACGGAGTTCCGTGCCTGGTCGCACGACAACGGCACGGGCGACGGGCAGAATTCGAACCGTGACTTCTTTGTGAACGACCTGGCGATCACCGAGGTGGGCAATGGGGAAGGCGTGGTGACAAGCGCGACGGTGCGGATCACGCGGGAAGCGGCCGGCGATGGCGACAGCAACGGGGACGGTGTGCCGGACCAGTGGTATCTGGACAACGGCTATGACCCGACGATCCCGGACCTGGCGCAGCAGATGGGGCTGAACGGTCACCCGCTGGGCGACTCGTTCCAGTTGAACCTGGACCCGAACGACCCGGACTCGACGATGCACGTGGAGCATGTGCGGCTGACGCCGACCGGTATGCTGGAGGTGGACTGGGTGGCGACGGACGGGCGCCGGTACGTGATTCAGCATACGCCGGACCTGTCAGCGGTGCCGTTCGCGGACGTAACAGGCAGCGAAACGGACGTGCCGGGCGCGGGCAGCAACCGGGTGCATCGCACAACCGATATGGGCGCGCCGGGCGGCGCGGGTATGGGTCATTATCGCGTGCGGTTTATGGAGCCGCTCGACTGAGGTCTAGATCGGCATGGTGCGCACATTGCAGGGATGGAGGATGGGCATGTCGCGCAGCGACTGCCCGTCTAACAGAGCCCACAAGCATTCAACTCGCTTCGGGACGGCCTAGAAGACCGTCCTACAGCAGCATGGTGCGCACATCGAATAGACCCCGTCCTTGCCACTTTGTGGCAGGAACAGTAGCATGCCGTTTCAAGGCCAGCGGGCCCTCTTGCCGAGAACCAGCGAAGCACTGAAATAGGAGAAGGCGCAATGAATCTGAAGTCCATCTTGTCCCCAACCCGGAGCGGCTTGTTGATGGCCTTCGTTCTCCTTGCCTCGCCGGTCGCGGCGCAGAATCCGATTCATGTGACCTACCTCTGGCACATGCATCAGCCCATCTATTACCCGCGCATGGGCGTCGCCGACATTGATGCGGCCGGCCTGTTCAGCTTCAGCGTGCGCGGGGTGCACGACATGCGCACCGGACCCTACACCGACTGGCCGCGCAATGCTGTGCAGGGTGGTGCGGACCGGGGCCTGCCGCATGCGGGTGTACAACTCAGCTTCTCCGGCTCGTTGATGGAGAACCTGGACGGCATCTGGAGCAGCACCTGGCCGAACGACTATCGGCATGGCCGCAATACGCTTCAGACTTCGTTGAACAATCCCCGCCTGGACCTGGTGGGCTTCGCTTATCATCACTCGCTGATGCCGCTGACTTCGCGCGAGTCGATGAAGATGCAGATCCGCCTGCACCGCGAGGCCTATATCGACACATGGAATACGGGCGGCAGCTATTCGAAGGGGTTCTTTCCACCGGAGTCCTCCTTCGCGCTGCATATGATTCCCGCGCTGGTTTCTGAAGGCATCGAATGGGTGCTGGTCGATAGCGGACACATCGACCGTACGCTGCTGGATTTCCCATGGTCGGATGCCAGCTCCATTCGCCCGAACCGTGCCGACCAGCGCAATGGCGTCCTGTCGCAGTGGAACAGCGAATGGACGCAGCTCCAGAACATCTGGGCGCCCACGCCGGTGGCGGCGCCGTTCAGCTATCAGCCGCACTACATGCGCTACGTCGACCCATGGAGCGATCCCGAGGACCCGGACATCTACCGCATGATCGCAGTGCCGGCCGGACGCTACGAAGGCAACGAAAACGCGCGTGGCGGCTACGGCGCCTTCAAACCGGACAATGTCTGGGGCCCGCAGGTGGGACGGAACAACAACCCGGCGCGCCCCATGATCATCGTGGCCCACAGCGACGGCGACAACCACGGCATGCTCAATCGCGAGGTCTATTTCGGATCGCACAGCGCCTTTCTCGATATGGTGCAGAGCAACGCCAACTTCACGCACACCACGGTGCAGGATTATCTCGAACTCTATCCGCCACCCACCAACAGTGTGATTCACGTCGAGCCTGGTTCCTGGATCGGGATCGACGGCGGAACGCCCTTCTACGAAAAGTGGGTCGAGGACAATGCCCGCGACGGCGAGCATCCGGACCACTGGAACTGGTCGGTGCTGATTGCGGCCATGAACCGCGTGCTGCATGCCGAAGCCCTGGAAGACGATTACACCATTCAGGATGTGCTGCATGGCGTCGGCTCGGACACTGCACGCGCGTGGTACCACTATCTCAATGCCGAAGCGTCCGATTACTGGTACTGGGACTTCGACCGGCTCAACCCGTGGGACGGCAACGTGACGCGCGCCGCGAACCTCGCGATCACCGAAGCGAACAAGGTCATCGCGCGCCACCCGGGCGTCGACACGGTCGGCCCCAGTATCTTCCACCCGCAGCGCCCCATCTGGAATCCCGGCGGCAAGCATTGGAACGAAACGCAGAACCAGCCGTCGGACTTCGAAATATGGACCTTTGTGGACGACGTCAGCGGGGTCGCCGAGGTGAGTCTCTATTGGCGCACCGCGGACCTGGTTTCTTATGACGATCTGAACGACTACGCGCAGGAAATCTATGCGCATA
>SLOV01000177.1 GCA_007132345.1 Kiritimatiellia bacterium | reverse complement strand
GTGCGCGTGATCTCGCTCGCCATGACCGGCATCAACTCCCACCAGATCCGGCAACTGGGCCGGGCCGCGGCGCGGAGACTCGATCCAGATATCTTGATCCTCTACGCCGGGAACAACGAAGTGATTGGACCCTATGGTCCGGCCGCGGTTCTTTCGCACTTCCACGCGTCGTTGCGTCTCATCCGCCTGCGGCAGTTTGCCCGTTCCCTCCGCATCGCCCAGTTGCTCGATGGACTGCGACGGACACGCGCGGCAAATACCGGTGATGCCCCCGCGTGGCAAGGGTTAGAAGAGTTCCGCGGAGTTCGTCTTGCGGAGGATGACCCCCGGTTGCCAATCATGTACGGCCACTTCCAGCGCAACATGGAAGACCTGGCCCGCTTCCTGACGCGGCGCGGCATCCGGATGCTGATTTGCACCATGCCCGTAAATATTACAGACTGGCCCCCGCTCGACGCGGAGCTTGATGACGCGGCAGAGGGGGAATGGAAAGGGCTCACTTCGCCCGGCGAAGCTGCGTTGGCCTGGGACGCGTATCGTCGCGGCGAATATGCCCTGTGCGAAGAGGGCAGCGAGGCGGCGTGGCCCTGGTTCCGAAGGGCGCTGGACCTGGACCGGGTCCGCATCCGTGCCGACTCCCGCATCAACGACATCCTCCGCGCCCTGGCCCCGGCGGAGGGCGCTGACCGCGTAGCGCTGCTTGATCTCGACCGCTGGCTGCACGAGGAAAACCCGGGCGGGTGGACGAACCAGGATCTCTTCTACGAACATGTGCATCTGACCTTCACCGGGCGGCTGGCGGTTTGTGCCCGCATCGCTGCGGCGCTGCGCGCGGTTGAATGGCTGCCCGGCCCGGCGCGTGATCCGCTCAATTGGATGGAGGAGGCAGCACCGCGCCTGCTGTTTACGCCGCTCGATGCCTCGCAGGGCATTGGCTATATCCGGGCGCTCTATCGTGGTCCTCAGTTCACGGCACAGCCTTGTGCAGGAGAGCGCCTCGAACGCCTGCAGCGGGAAGAAGAGTCGCTGTTGGCTGAGATTGAACGGGGAGGGAGCGAGAAACTGCGGGGGGAATGGGAACGGCAGCGAGGTCGTCCCGTGGATCCGCAACGGGATGAGAGAATCGGCAGATGGCTGCGCATGCTGGGCGACCTGGCAGCCGCGCGCATGGCGCTCGAAGCGGCACTGGGGGAGAACCCCATGCTGGTCCAGGCGCGCCTGGAACTTGCCCGCATCTGGCTGGACGAGGACCGTCCGGATCTTGCCCACGCTGAACTTCTCCATGTCTGGGACCGTTTTCCCGACCATCCAGAGGCTCTCGCGATTCTCGGTGAATGGGCCCTCACCACAGGGCGGCCAACCGAAGCCGAGATCTTTTTCGAAGAGGCTTTTCGCGTTCGACCCTCCGATTTCAGCGTGATGATGTTTCTGGCCCGTACCGCGCAGGACCGGCAAGACTGGGACCAGGCAGAGGCGTATTACCGGCAAGGCATGCGGTTTCACGAGCAGAGCGCGCCGCTTCTCAACAACCTTGCCATGGTCTTGCTCTCGCGCAGTGATCCCGCGCGGGCCCAGTTGGAGGAGGCTGTTCGACTGGCAGAGGAGGCCACACAACTGGATTCGGATTCCCCGTTCGTGTGGTGGACGGCCGCGCGCGCGTATGCACGAAGCGGTGACCTGAACAAGGCCATTGCGGCGGCGGATCGGGCCGCGAGTGCGGAGAGTGTCCCCGAGCCGCTGGCCGCCGTGATTCTACGAGCCCGCGCAGAGTGGCAGACGGCGGCGGAAGCCCTGCGGCACCAGACAAAAGAGGAAACGGAGGCACGGGAGACCAACCAGGACGGGATGTGATCCCGTCTGTGCGCAGATCGCACGGGTGCTGCCCTCTTACGACCGCGATTCGAGCGCGCGTAACGCTGTTACCACGCGCTGGCGCTGCGGAAGGTTCGGTGCCTGCTCCAGCACCGCGCGTCCCAGTCGGGTCGCCTCCGCGGGATAACCGCTCCGGTCCAGCAGGCGCATGAGATCCAACGTATACTCGGCCACGAAATCGCCGCGATGCGAGGCGGGCCCGAGCAACGTTTCGGCGGCCCGTGTGACTTCGCCGCTGCGCGACAACGCAAGCGCAGGCAGTTTGCGCGCCTCAAAATGGAGGGGCGTCCATGTCATGGCCTCGCTCAGTAACCCGGCGGCCTCCACCCAGTGGCCCAATTCACACAATGCCGCGCCCCACTGGAAGGCGAGAAAGAAATCGTTTGGATAGCGCGCCTGCAAGGCTTCGTAACGCGCGCGCCATTCGTCCAAATCCGACTGGTTGATCCGCGCGGTTTGCTCGTTGATGATCGTTTCCAGTTCCTGCAACTGAGCGGCGTTGTCGGGCTGATCCCTGAAGGGCGGCAAGCGGCGGCGGTCCGACATGATCTGGGCCGATCGCCGCTGGCACCATGGCGAGTAGAACATCGCCTCGTGCATGCCCGCTTTGTCGGGGAAGGGGCTGGCAAAAGAGACCTCGGGAAAGAGGGCCGCCACTTGCTCCGCAAAGGCCCGTGCGAGCACGACGTTTCCTTCGAAGGTGAAGTGGACATGATCGAGAAAGAGGGCGCGGCCCGGCACGCCGTTTTCGGCCGCTTCTTCGAAGGCCCTTTCTGCGTCGACCCATGCGGTGTTCAGTTCGCCCGCTAATACGTGCAGCCGCGCGTTGAGGCGGCTGTCGGTGCGGAAGCGCTGGGTGTCCAGATCACGCGCTTGCTTGAAAGCGGCTAGTGCTTCACCGCGGGCGCCCTGTCGCAACAGCGTTTGTGCTCTTTCGTATTCCGCATGGGCCGCGGGGTCCTGGCCGAATGGGGAGCAGTCTGAAAGATTAACCGCCACGCTGGAGAGAATGACCTGGGCGCCCTGACGCTGCGCGGCGCGAACGATGCGGGAGAGATTGCGGGCGAATTGATCCGTCATCACCTCCAGGCTTGGAGCATCTGCGGGGACAGCGCGTTCCGCGAACATGGCGAGGCCATCCCATTGAGCGGGCCCTGCGGCCCCACCCTGTAGCGCATCAACCATCTGGCGCAAGGCGAAGGAGAGGCGGTGGCGGGTCAAGGAGACGCGCAGCGGCGCCAGGCGCATCAGGCCTGGCCACGCGGTGAAGACGGTGCCCGGGCCGTAGGGGCCAATCACCTCGTTGTTTCCGATGTAGAGAATGTAGAGATCTGGTTGGCACGCCAGGGTATCGCGGGCAATGTCCTGGATGACGTGGGAATTGATCGCGGTCATGGCCGCATTCACGACCTCGAAACGCACGCCAGGGCCTGCCTCGTTGAGCATGCGTTCCAGCATGCGGGGCAGGCCGAATTCGATTACGGGGTCGCCCTGAGCGGCGGATTCACCCAGCACGACGATGCGGATGGTGTCGGCAGGCTTTTCGCGCGTCGTCACAATGGGCGCCGGATTGCGGGCCAGCGCGGGCGGGAAGAAGCGATAGCCGTAAAAGGGGTTGTTGACGAGGGCCGCCTTTCCGCGCACATCCGCCTCCAGCAGGAAGGCGGTGGGGTGGCCGATGTTGAATCCGCGCAGGATCGCCTCGCAAGCGCCGAGCACAAGGAGTGGCCCCAGCACGGCGAGGGCCGCGCGGCCCAGAAGTTTACGTGCCCGCTGCATCTGCCAGACTACTCGCCCGCGCGACGCACCGTGCGGAAACCGCGATTCAGGTTCTGTGTCGCCTCCGACGGGAACCACCACCAACGGGTCGCCGCGCGCAGATCGTTGAGCGATTCGGTGCGCCAACTACCCCCGCGTTCGGTCCGTCGAAGCGCCAAGTTGGTGTTTAAATGGGGCGGCCCCCGGGGATCTCGCAGGTCGTTATTGTCCACCTGCCATTGGTATGTGGTGGGAGAGAAGATGTCCCAGCACCATTCCCAGACGTTGCCGACCATGTCATACACGCCATAGGCATTGGCCATATCCTGCACGGCGAGAGGGTCGCCCATTGCGTTCGTCACAATCTGGTTGCCATCGTAGTAGCCGACCGGCGTGGTACCCTGATCGAAGGGGTCGCCGCTGTTCCAGTAGTTCGCCTTCGTCCCGTCGATGAAGAGATTCAGTGGCAGGCCGAAGCTGGGCCATGCATAATGGTGTTGGATCAGTCCGCCGCGCGCCGCTTTTTCCCACTCCGTTTCGGTCGGCAGCCGGTAGCCCGTGCTTTCCCAGTCGACATGGGCGTTTGCGAGGTCCACCTGCCCGGTGCGATAGAGTGTGGTGAGGGAAGTGTCGATGAAATAGGCTGGGGTCAACCCTTCTTTCAGAGAGCGCGCGTTGCACCACTTTACGGCGTCGTACCAGTTCACCAGGGTGACCGGGTGCTCTGGCCCGGCCTCCACAGTAACCCAGTTGGTACTGATGCCACTGTCGTTGGTGACAATCTGGCTGACGCGCCGCCCGCCGCCCAGGCCGGCGGGAAGGTCGGTGAAGCCGTTGGTGAGGCCCCAGTCGCGTACTTTGTCCCAGAGCGTCTTGGAAACCTCGGTGCGGTCCATATGGAAGGCGCTGACCCAGACCCATGTCGCGGGTGTTGCGGTGGCGTCGCCGCCCCAGATATCGCCACGCAGAAACTCGCCCGCCGGGATATACGCCATGCCGGGAGGAGGCGCTGGATCAAACAGGCGGATCTGATGGAGGCCGTTGGTAACGGTGTCCGAGATGTAAGTGAACCAGGGCCCTTCCGGCAGGTCCATGTTCACCTCGACATGGAACCGGTTCGTCTGCGGGCTAATCCACGTCATTTCCCCCGAGGGCAAAAACTCCACGATTTCCGACTCGGCGTCATCCGAGACGACCCGGAAGAAGCGAGGGGCGTCGGCCAAGACGGAAGTCGTTGCCAGTGCGAGGATCGCAAAGAAGGTGTGCAGAATCTGCCGGGAGAAGTGCATGGGGAATGAATCAGCTTGTGCGCGCTTACATACGCGATTCGTGGGGTGGATGCAAGGGCGTGGGCCGGGGATTCAGCAATTCTCAGTATGGCCGGGAAAGGGTTCTTCGGGCCTGCCGATGCAGGTACTACGAACGGTTTTCCGCCGGGTTTTAGCCCGTTTGTAGTCCCGCCTTCAGGCGGCAAGCGCCATAATGAGAATTGCTGGAGGGGATCGCCTGACGGCGACCCTGCGAACGGCGCTTCCTTCCTTTATCGACCTTCTTTATCCACGACCTTTGTCGGATGCTGGCCATGAATTTCGACAAAGAGGGACGACAAGGAGGGGCGACAAAGGGCGAGATCGGCAGTGTGACGGGAGCCTTGCCCGACCGACCGATTCCTCCTAAAAGGACTCTTCGTGAAGTTGCCGTTGAATCTAACCCGGCGTGAATGGGCTCTTCTCGGCCTCGCCCTGCTATTTGCCACCGTCGTCCGTGGCCTCTACTACCGCGAGGCGGCGGCCCAACCCTCCTTCGCGTTCCCCGCGTCTGATGCCGCATACCATCAATACTGGGGCCGGGCCCTGGCCACGGGCGACTGGACACCGCCCGCCGGACAACCCGATCCGGAAATTCGTACCACCCCCTATTTCCGCCCGCCGGGCTACCCCTTCTTTCTCGCCGTCATTTATCGCCTCTTCGGCGTCAGCCCTGGCGCGCCACGCGTCGCGCAGATGCTGCTCGGCCTCGTGAACGTAGCGCTCGCCTTCCTGCTGGGCCGCAAACTCTACGGAACGGCCACTGGTTTTCTCTTCGCGCTCTTCATGGGCGGCTACTGGAGCTTCCCCTTTTTCGAGGCGGAACTCCTTGAGCCCGCCCTGCTGGCCCCGCTCACCCTCCTGCTGCTCCTGGTCCTGACATCCTGGTTGGAACAGCCTCATCCCTGGAAGGCCGCCGCAGCCGGGCTTTGCGTGGGCGCTTATGCGCTGGTACGGCCGACCATCCTCCTCTTTCCGCTGCTGATCCCGCTCTGGGTGGCCTGGCGTTGGTGGCGGCATCCGGAGCAGCGGCGACAAGCGTTGCTGTTCCTGGTCCTCTTCTGGTTCGTAACCGGAGTCGCACTGCTGCCAGCCGCGCTGCGCAACCTGCGGGTGGCGGGCGACCGCGTGCTCGTCAGCTCCAACGGCGGGGTCAATCTGCTCGTCGGCAACAATCCCGAGGCGAACGGACTCTTCAACGAACCGGCAGAGGTGCGCCCGTTCCGCTCGTCGTTTGAGTGGCCTGACATTGTACGGCGCCTGGAGGAGCGGGTGGGGCGGCCGCTCCGGCACTCCGAGGCCTCCCGCCATTTGAGCGAGCGGGCGGTTGAGCATATTCGGCGAGATCCAGTCCGCACCCTCCGATTGATCGGGCGCAAAGCGCTGCTCTTCTGGGGGCCGATCGAGATCGGGAACAACAAGGAAGACCATTACGAACGCGTGCATTCCCCCTTGCTTCGGACCCTGCCGGGTAACTTCGCAACAGCCTTATCGCTGGGATTGATCGGACTCGCCCTCCATGCGCGGCGGCGCGGTAACGCGATCTCATCTATGGCCAATGAAGTGGCACTGCCTGCGCTGCTCCTGGTGCTGGCCATCTTTCTGGCGCATCTGCCCTTTTTCGTGGCCGGCCGCTTCCGCGTGCCGGTGCTGCCGGTGCTCGGCCTTTTCGCCGCAGCCGG
>SLOV01000176.1 GCA_007132345.1 Kiritimatiellia bacterium | reverse complement strand
GGCTCGGAGCGGTGATGGAGAGCTTTGGTGGGCACAGCGGCTGGCGCTGGGCGGGGCCTGGGTACCGTGAGCATCTGCATGTGCAGGGGGAACGCCGGGAAGGGCGTGCTGGGGTATCCGCAGAGCGCGTGAAGGCGGTGCTGGAGTCCGGGGGGCGTTTGAGTGCGGGCGAACTGTTGCGTTGCCGGGTGCGCTACTTCAGTGACGGTGTGGTGCTGGGGAGCCGTGAGTTTGTGGAGGGAGTGTTCGCATCGCATCGGGACTGGTTTGGGGCGAAGCGGAAGACGGGGGCACGTCCGTTGCGTCAGACGACACTGGGAAATCTGTATACCGCAAGGGATCTGAGGCTCGACGCTATCACGGTTTCTTAGAGGCCAGGTCTGATTTGCCTCGGATTTCAGGCGGTCCGACCGATTCGTCATCTACTCCGCCTCGGAATATCTGCCCCTGCACGAATCGGTTAGCATCGGCCCAGGCCCGACAAGGGCGTAGTGAAGGGAGAATAACCTCCGAAGAGGGCCTGTTTCTTCGCGACCGCTGGCGTGGTCCCTTGGAGCGCCTCCACTCGATCACTCGGACAAAGACGCGGCCATTGCAAAGGGGGAGGCACGTGCTCGATCTCGCTGCTCGGCATTAAGGCACGGGGTGGGCGATAGACTCCGCACCTGGCTTGGCAAGCCGAGCGCGAAAAGGACCTTATCAAAATGATGTCGAGAAGGAGTTACAGGGGTCACAAATAAATGGTGTGTCCCTAAAAAAGGGTTGCTTGTCGGGAGGGATGAGCTTGGGCATAGTGGGGCGACAGAAAAGGAGAAGAAGAATATGCCGGATGCTACATCACCCCTTGGCGCAGTGAATACCGAAGTCGACGTGAATAACTTGTACCGGGAAGAGAATTATACGGACTTGAAAATCGGTTCTCTCCAAAAGCTGGTTCCCGTTAAGGCGGATGGCAGCGAGGATGCCAGTCGACCCGCCCGATTCATCGGTCAAGCTCAACTCATGACCCAGTACGGCCCCATTCCCATCAGCGCCCCCATCGATGCAGGTACGCTGGAAGAGGCCTGCAAGAAGTTTCCGGAAGCGCTTGAGAAAGCCATGGACCGGCTGGCGGAAGAAGCGCAAAGGCGACAGGTCGAGGAGGCCTCGCGTATCGTGGTGCCAGGCAAGGACCTGCCCGGCGGCGGACTTACGCTCAAGTAGGATTACGTTTCTTTCAACCCCTCCAGCGCACGCTCGTCCGCAGGGGCCGCAGGCGCCCGGCCAGGATTCTTTTCGTAAAAATCTTTGACGATCTCCGCGGAAATGCTGATGGCAATCTCCTCAGGAGTGTGGCTGTGTATCTGCAAGCCGACAGGAGCCCGGACCGTGTCCAACCACTCCCGCGAGACGCCCTGCTTCAAGAGATCCGCCTTGATGCGGTTAATTTTGGCCACGCTACCCATGACCCCCACAAAAGGAAAGCCGCCCTGCGAGGCCCCCAGTAGCCCGCGCACATCCGAGGGATAGTCGGTGGTCATCACGACCACCCACGTCGTTGCCGGGATGTCGACGAGGGGGCCAGCCTCGGCGTAGTCGGAGAGAACCTCTTTACGATGGGCCCAAGGATTCTCCACAAATGTCTCCACACCGGCCCGACAGTCGAAGACAGTGACGTGGTAGCCCAACTGATTCATGACGCGCGATAAGGCTCGCCCACAGTGCCCTCCACCAATGATGGCAATCCGCTTTCGGTTCAGCAATTGATGGACGCAGCACCAGTCCGCATCGGAACGGCGCACGACGCGGGTTGCGGGTTCATCAAGATTCGCTTCCTGTTCGAGAACCCCAAGCCCAGACGGCGATAGCGTAACGATGCCAGGCTGCCCACGCAGCAACAGGTCCTGGATGCGCGAGACCGACTCACGGTCGCGCGACGGCTCACACAAGAGGCATACATTGGTCTGGTAACCGGAGCAGATCAGCCCCGATGTCTCACCCTCAGCGACCACCTTCCGATGCCACAATCTCCGAGCCTCCGGCTCGAAGCACCCCGCAGCCAGGGCCTCTCGTGCACGGCGGACCAGATCGAGTTCCATGCGGCCGCCACCGATGGTTCCAACCTGCTGCCCATCTTCGCAGACCAGCATGGCGACCCCGGCCGTGCCTGGGGAGCCTTCGCTGTTTTCTCCAACCAAAGCAAGAAAGGCGCGCCGCCCTGCTCGCAACTCCCCATGCAGCCTCTGCCAAACCCGGCTCACTTCGCCTCCCGTCCGTGGATCACGTGCACGCCTTTCCCTGGCTCAACCGCCGGAACCGTCGAATCAGCGCATTGGTGGACCCGTCGTGTGTGAGGACCGGACTGGTCTCGGCCACGAGCTCGCCGAGGATCTTTCCTGCCAGGACTTTGCCAAGTTCGACCCCCCACTGATCGAAGGAATAGATATTCCAGATGACCCCCTGCACAAAGATCTTATGCTCATAGAGCGATATTAACTGGCCCAATATATGTGGGGTCAGCTCTTCAGCCATGAGGGTGTTGGTGGGACGGTTCCCCGGAAAGACTTTGTGCGCAACTAGCGCGTCCGGCACACCTTCCGCACGAACCTCCGCTTCGCTCTTCCCGAACGCGAGGGCTTCTGTCTGGGCAAAAAAGTTGGCCATAAGCTTTGCGTGATGATCGCCGACCGGGTTTTGGGAACGGGCAAAGCCAATAAAGTCGCAGGGTACCAGCTTGGTACCCTGGTGAATCAACTGATAAAAGGCATGCTGCCCGTTGGTGCCTGGCTCGCCCCAGAGGATTGGCCCGGTCTCCCAGTTGACCGGATTGCCGTTCCGGTCAATCCTCTTTCCGTTGCTTTCCATATCCGCCTGCTGCAAGTAGGCGGGGAGCCGGTGCAGATACTGGTCGTATGGGAGAACCGCATAGCTCTGCGCACGCAGGAAATTGTTATACCAGATTCCCAGCAGGGCCAGAATAACCGGCAGATTCTTCGAAAAAGGGGCTTCCGCGAAGTGGCGATCCATGGCGTGAAAGCCATCAAGCATTTCGCGGAAAAGATCCGGCCCGATCGCCACCATCAGCGGCAGCCCGATGGCGGATGTCAGTGAGTATCGCCCGCCGACCCAGTCCCAGAACCCGAACATATTGGCGGGGTCAATTCCGAACGCTTTGACCTTTTCCGTATTGGTGGAGACCGCCACGAAATGCCGTGCAACCGCCGCTTCATCCTTCAGCTCGCGCAACAGCCAGGTGCGAGCGCTCTCCGCATTGGTCATGGTCTCTTGTGTTGTGAAGGTCTTCGAGGCAACGATAAAGAGGGTTTCTTCGGCATTCAGGTCATGCAGGGCTTCGGCGAGGTGCGTGCCATCTACGTTCGAGACGAAGCGCACCTCCAGCCGGCGATCGGCGTAGGAGCGGAGCGCCTCGCAGGCCATACAGGGCCCCAGGTCGGAGCCACCGATGCCGATATTGACGATCGCGCGGATCGGTTTTCCGGTGTGGCCCTTCCAGGCCCCCGATCGCACCTGCTCGGCAAAGGCGGCCATGCGGTCGAGCACCTCGTGTACCGCAGGCAAGACATCTTCCCCGTCCACAAGGATTTCCCGGCTGCCGCGCGGAGCGCGAAGGGCGACGTGCAGGACGGCGCGCTGCTCGGTCCGATTGATACACTCGCCGCCGAACATGGCATCGATGGCCTGCCGGAGCCCGGCCTGTTCGGCAAGCGCCAGGAGGGACTGCATTGTGGCGCGCGTCACTCGATTTTTCGAGTAATCCAGAAAAAGGCCCACGCCTTCAACGGAGAAGGCCTCGACACGCGCCCCGTCCTCCGCAAAGAGGTCCCGCAGCGTCTTTGCCTCGAGTTCCCCGACTTGCTGCTCCAATTCGGCCCAGGCCGGAAGCTCGACAGGTGACAAATTCTTCATATTCTGCAATCCTTCCTCTTGATCGGTTGGCCGTTTTTCGCACCCACAGCCAGGTTTGGGGTGTGCGCCTGATGACTCGACGAAAAACCTCCGTGTAAGCAGTTCACCGACTTGTCGAACCATGAGCAGTTTCCGGATACTGTCATCCGGCGGACATCGGCAAAACAAGCCATAACTAATGATAGCCTAAAGATGGGAAAAGGAATGGGCAATTCATCATGGAAAATGCGATCACCGAAATATTGAAGCATGTTGGCGAGGATCCCAACCGCGAAGGGTTACTCGATACGCCACGACGCGTCGCGAAGGCGTACGAATTCCTCACCCAAGGGTACAGAAAAAGCCTTGAGGAAGTGATTAATGGTGCCATTTTTCATGAGGCATCCAATCATATGATCATTGTGAAAGATATTGAGGTCTACAGCCTCTGCGAACACCACATGTTGCCTTTTTTCGGGCGCTGTCACATTGGCTATATCCCGAATGGCCGCGTCCTCGGGGTGAGCAAACTAGCTCGTATTGCAGATATGTTTGCCCGACGCCTGCAGGTGCAGGAGCGGCTTACCCACCAGATCGCCGAAACCATAATGAATGTGCTGACCCCCGAGGGCGTCGGGGTTGTCATGGAGGCCAAGCATCTCTGCATGATGATGCGTGGCGTCGAGAAGCAGAACTCGAACATGGTGACTTCGGCCATGGTCGGCAGCTTTCACGATTCGCTCGCCACTCGTGAGGAATTCCTCCAGTTGCTTGCGCACCGAGGGTCTTAAGCGCAGAAGCGATGCCACGGTTTATGGCTGTCCTGTTGAGCCCCGCTGGAAAGAAGATTCGGTAACCGCTTGCGCGTGCAAGAGAACCTCCGTCTCCCATCGTTCTCCATCATTTCCTTCCAGAGTCAATCGCACAGCCCGAGGCAGATGATCGGGCCTATCCGCGGGCGGCCATTCCTGAAGCCAGTCCTCGCCATCGAAGACTTCGATCGTCCAATCGGCAACGCCATTGACCAGACGATTGGTGGCGGGCTCGGCCAACGAGCCGGGGCCTACGAGTGGGCGTTCGACCTGTATTAACGCATGGCCTTCCGTCGCTTCAATCGTCTCAATGCCAATCAGCACGGCATCGGCCCATCGCACATCCTGCTCGGTCTCGTCGGCTCGCAAGGCGCAGAAGGTTAACTTTGGCCTGTTCGCCTGACCCGGTTGCGAAACGAGCCGGAACCGGGTTTCCGGTTCAGAAGGCCCCACGAAGGCCCGCGAGAGATCATCGGAAATCCGGCCCATGGCACTCACAGCCCGTTCCGGACCTGCCACAAGCGATTGCTGCAGCTCCACCGTGGACTGAACGGAGTGAAACACCGAGTAGACCAAGGTCACCACCACGAACGCGATAGCCAGCGCCAGCAGGGTTTCGAGCAGGGTGAACGCCGATCGCGACGATCTGGCCATGACGGTCAGGTGAAGAAAAGAATGTAGAAGAGGGCGAGCACGCCGAGCAATGCCAGAGCACCGATGCCTGCCAGGATCATGTTCCAGAGCCCCGTACGCTGCCGCTGCTGCGCCGCGAAAGGGGAATGACTCGAAAAGGTTTCCGGCTTCACGGCCAACTCTGCCGTGAGTTCGATATCCGGCTCGTCCGATTGGGACAGGAAATCGTCCAGATTGATGGCACCCGGATCGCTGAGCGTGAAGATCATGGAAACGGACCCAAATTGTACCTGGTCCCGCTCCTGCAGGCGGGTCTCTTCGACCGTCAGCCCGTTGACGCGGGTTCCGTTTGTCGAGCCCAGATCCCGAAGTACCCACCCATTATCCTTGTATACGATCTGGGCGTGGTCTCCGGAAACGGAGGAATCGGGCAGCGTCACGACATTGCCGTCACGTCGACCCACGGATATTTCCTCCCCTTCGAGCGGGAAGGAGCTACCTCTGATGTTTTCCGATACTCCCACCAATGCGGCCATGAAGGTCTTCTCCCAGAACAAACGCGGCGAAGTTTGTCAGAGGCGCTTGCGGGTGTCAACGCCCTTGGCGATGTTCAGGATCGTGGTCGAGGCGCAGGAGTCGCAGGCGCGTACCGTCTGTCGGCTGACTTTCTGGATGCTGATGCAGTCCACCGGGCAGGCGTCCACGCAGGCGTTGCAACGAATGCAGTCCTCCTGATTGATCCAGATCAGGTGCGTTTCCTCACTGTTGGTGGCCGGTTCCCAGCCGGTGATGCGGCCCTGCTCGTCGTAATTCAGGCCCTTGATTTTCAGGATGCAGTTGGGCCTGGGCTTCGCCTTGATGCACCAATCGCAATAGATGCATTTGTCGTGGTCGATCTCGTATTTGTAGTGGCAGAAGTAGCAGCGCTGGGTTTCGTCCACGGATGTGGGCCGTTCGAAGCCCTGCTCCACCTCGCTGCGCAGGGTGCGCTCTTCGAGGGGCAGCATGGGCATTTCCATGAGGTCGACCTGGTCCATTTCCCGAATGCGCGCCGTGGAATCGGCATCTTCGATCACTGCCACGTCGACAAGCCGCTCTTCGCCCATCAGGAAAGTATCGACCGCGCGCGCGGCATCTTTGCCATGCGCGATCGCCTCGATAAGGGTTGAAGCGCCGGTAGCAAAATCGCCCGCGGTGAAAATCTTCTCCAGGGCCGTGCTGATCTTCTTGCCGCTCTTCAGCCAGCCGTCCTCCTCGACCAGTACCTCGGCAAGCGGCGCGTCGATCCAGTCTGTCTGCGGAAACTGGCCGGTGGCGAGCAGGATGGTATCGGCCGGAATCTCAAACTCCGAACCCGGGATCTCGACCGGGCGCCGCCGCCCGCTGGCGTCCGGCTCGCCGAGTTCCGTCCGCACGAAGCGCATATGGGTGACACGCCCCGCCTCGCCAACGAAGCCGAGCGGGCTCACGTGGTACTCCATGGGAATGCCTTCGTGGTTGAGCTCCTCCACTTCGCCGGGCGTCACGAGCATCTCGTTGCGTGAACGGCGATAAGAGACGCGGATGTTCTCGCCCTTCAACTTCATGGCATGCGCCACACTCCAGGCGGTGCCGCCCCGCTCCGATTCGAGCTGCACGGCATGCGCGCCAAGGCGCCGCGCCGTACGCGCGCAGTCCATGGCCGTGAACCCGCCGCCGATCACCACCACGTGTTCCCCCACCATAGCGCGCCCGGTTTCGTTGGCTTCCAGCAGCCAGGGCAGGCCGTGCACAATGCCGTCCAGATCGGCACCGGGCAACTTGAGCAGGTTCGGGCGCAGGGTCCCGGCCGCCAGCACCACGGCATCGTTTTCGTCCAGCAACTGGCTCAGCGGCAGGGTGCGGCCCACATCGACGTCGCACAAAATCTTCACACCTTGCCTGCGGATCTGCTCGATCTCTTTGTCGATATGATCTCGCGGCAGCCGGAACTCGGGGATGCCCTGGTTCATCATGCCGCCCGGCCGGCTATGCCGCTCGTAGACGGTGACCTCGTGCCCCATCAACGCGAGGTTCCGCGCGGCGGCCAGCCCGGCAACGCCGGAGCCCACCACGGCGATCTTCTTGCCGGTGGCCGGAAACCACGGGTCGAGAATCATCAGGTCCTGCGTCTTGAAGTCGGCGGCCGACCGCTTCGAGAAGCAGATGGCCACCGGCTCGCCGAGTCCGTCCCAGCCATGCCGGCAGGCGCTCTCGCAGGGCCGCGAGCAGACGCGCCCCAGGACGGCGGGGAAGACGTTGTCGACGAGATTGATGCGATAGGCCTCGTCGTAATCGCCGCGATAGATAGCCGACAGGTAGCCGGGAATATCGGTCTTGGCCGGGCAGTCGCGCTGGCACGGAATGTTCTTGTCGAGCCAGTCCATATCCTTGGGCGTGTTGGCGTGGCCGCGCAGCTTGGTGAGCGGATTGAACTTGTAGGGCGTGGCCACGTGCTCCGGGCGCGTATCGAGGAAGCCGCCGAGTCCGATCGGCTTTTCCGGGGCCGGCACCGCCGTGGCAGCGCCGCTGTTGTCGCGGCGGCGTATGGCCTCGAGCGCCTCCGCCAGCGCGCTCTTGGCCGCGGGGTTCGACGGCTCTTTCTCCGCCGCCTGTCGCAGCCACGGCAGGGCACGATCCAACTGGCCGTCGCGGAAAAGGGACAGTCCATAAAGGAGCTGACTGGCCGGCGGCGAATCTTCGGCGACATATGCCGCGAACTGCTCCGCCGCCTCGGCGTAACCTTCTTTGCGGAAGGCGGACATGGCGCGGATCGCACGCATCTCGCGGGAGTCGCGGCCCAGTTCCATGGCGCGCAGCGCGAAGAAGTGCGCGGAGAAGAGGTCGCCGCGCGTGTCGCCCCGCTCGAAAAAGGCGCGGGCCAGAAGTGCGCAGGTCTCCGGGTCTTTGGGTGCGCCGGGGCTGCGGAGTTGGTCGATCGCCTCGTCCCAGCGGCCTGCGGCGAGTGCGGCGCGCGCTGCTTCGACGTTGGTGTTTGCTGCTTCCTCAATCATCGCTTCCCGCCTCCTTCAGTGCGGCTTGGAAGACCTCGCGCAGGTCTTGGTTTCTCAGGTTCACGGGCGCATCCGAAAGGAGCGCAGGCGCATCGCAGAGCCAGCCCTGAATGCGGGCACCGCCGACGCGGCGCGCGAAGGCGCCGAACGTCTCCGATTCGTCGGCGCGAAGTTCCAGATAAAGCTCCAAAATGCGCCGCAGCGTTTCCGGCACTTTCGATCCGCTCACGTCACAGACATACTCGGCGATGTGGCCCGCCCCGGCCAAGCTGCCGCCGACGAAGATGCCGAAGCCTTCGTCGCTGCCGCCCTCGTTGCGCAGGCGCGTGCCGCGCAGGCCGATGTCGGCGATCCAGTGCTGGGCGCAGGAGTTGGGGCAGCCATTCATATGGATGCGCAGTGGCCCAACCTTCTCCCAGAGGGCGCGGTCGTCCATGAAGTCGCGGTAGAGGCGGCGATAGGTGTTGGGGGTGTCGGAGACCGCGAGGTTGCACTGGGTCGTGCCCACGCAGGCGACCATGTCGGGCAAGCGCTCGTGGCCGTCCATGTTGAAGCCGGCCTGCTCGATTTCCTGCACGAGGGCATCGACGCGGTCGTCCGGCACGAAACGCAGCTCGATGTTCTGGCGATTGGTGAGCATCACCTGCCCGTTGCCATAATCGCGCGCCCAGGCGGCGAAGCGGCGGGCGGCGTTGGAAGAGAGCTCTGAGCGCAGGATCATGGCGCGCACGACGTTGAATCCCTGCTGCTTCTGCGGCACGACCGGCTGGCCGTCGAGGAAGAGGTCGCCAATGTCGGCGCGTGGGGAGGCCGCAAACTCGATGGCGTCGATGCCCGCGACGCCGCGCTCCGCCAGGACTTCCAGCACCGCTTCGCCAAAGCCGCGCGCGCCGAGGTTGTCGACCACGACCTTGAGGCGGGCATAGGCACGCTTGCGGCGGTTGCCCTCTCGGCGATAGACCTCCGTGGCGGCGGAGGTGACGGCGGTCACCAGCGCCTCCGGCACCCAGTCGAAGATGGTCTTGGCCATGTAGGGCCGCGCGCCCAAACCGCCACCCGCATAATAGCACCAGCCGGTCTCCTCGCCGTTGCCATCGGCGCGCGGGCGTGTAACCGGGTGCCAGCTCTGGCAATTCATCAGTGTCTGGCCGCAAGCCCGGCCGCAGCCGGAGACGCTGATCTTGTGCTTGCGCGGCAGGTTCCGCTGCTTGTTGAGGACGGCATCGTCGTTGGCGATGGCTTCGAGCATGGTCCGAGTTTCGCCGATTTCGTGCGGACAGACTCCCTGCAACGAGCAGGAAACCACGTTGCGGCTCACGTCGCCGCAGGCGTTGCGGGTGAGAATGCCGACTTCCTCCATGCCCTCGATGACCTTGTGAATGTCCTCCTTGCGGATCCAATGGAACTGGAGGCACTGGCGCGTGGTGATGCAGAGGTCCGACTGGCCATAGGTCTCCGCCAGGTCCGCGGCCCGTTCTAGCTGCGCGGCGGTGAGCAGTCCGCCGGGCACGCGCAGGCGGATCATGAAGAAGCCCTTCTGGAGCTGGTGATAGACCCCGCTCCACTTGAACATGCCGATGTCGTTGGTTGTGAGGTCCTGGAAGGCGCGCTGCCCGACTTCACGGAAATCGAAGTCGGGATCGATCTTCAGCTTGTCCTGTTCGATCGGTGTCAGATTGGGGTACTGGGGCATAGTATTCTCTCCACGAACCGGACCGGAGGGCGCGCGGCCCATTCCAGTCTCTATCCACTCGCTAAACCATTATCCTCCCGCGCCCAGGAAGCATTGTCAACTATCCTTATCGATTCACTAGAGATTAGCATGGCCCCTCGTCAGCCCACCATGGTCAGTGCCCAGAGGTTGATGGCGTTAAAGAGGGCGTGCATGACGATCGGCACAAGAATCGAGCCGGTATGAACGTACGCGAAACAGAGGGCGACGGAAACCACGAAGAGGGGGACGAAGCCCGGAATATGAAGATGAATCGCGGCGAAAAGGAGAGAAACCGCCAGCATGGCTGGCGCCGGGCCGAGCGCTTTCATGAGCCAGGGAAAGGCGAGTCCGCGAAAGAGAATTTCCTCGACCACTGGCGCCAGGACAATGGCCATGAAGTAGAGATAGAAGCGCGTGACTGGGGACGTTTCGCCGGTAATCATGCGCGCCACTTCCTGCAACCCCATCTCGTAACCCAGCCCGTCCAGCGCGCGTAGATAGATGGCGGCGAAGAAGAGCACATACGGCACCATGGCCACATAGCCGTACGCGCCCAGCACCAGATCGGGCACGACCCGGCGCGTGTCCAGGCCAAACACCGCACGCCAGCCGCCGCGCCGCCCGGCGAGTAGCCAGCCCAAGCCAACCAGCGCCGCCCAATGGAAGAGCAGGCTATGCACAAAGAGGAAGAGCCCATCCGAATCCGCGGCGCGCGACGCGCTCAGTACCGCGGCTACCACGAATTGCAGCACGATCCCGAGGACAAAGCAGGAGATCAGAAAGACGAAGAAGCCCATGAGAGTGGCGCCCGGCAGGAGCCGCCGCGTCACGCGCGCCTGCCGCGCGGCCCAGCGCTGGGGCAACGTCATGAGACGTAAGATCAGCACTACATTAGCGCACAGGCCCAGAAGCAGAATCGACCCGTATACCAACGACAGGAGCCGTACCACCTCTTCGTCGATGGTGTCGGGGAACAGGCCCCGCCCCCCCGCCACCGCGGCCAGTACTGCCAGGGCCGCTACCACGGACCCATTCCCGACATCACGAAACCGACTCCTTTGTCTCCCGAATTACGTAGACCCGCTTATCCTGCGACTCGTGGTAGGTGCGAATCTGCACTTCAGCCAGTAGCCCGATGCTGACGAACTGCATGCCCATATACATGAGCATGAAGACCGTCATGACCCAGAACGGCCGCTTGATAAAAGTGGCGCCAACCGCCAGATTCGCGACAGCCATGCCAACCAATCCCAGCAACCCCGGCAGGAAGAAGAGCGCACCCAGCTTGCCATAGAGCTGGATCGGCCCGGTGCTGTAGCGCAGCAGGAACTTCACAGTCATCAGGTCCAGCACCACGCGCAGCGTGCGCGACAAACCATACTTCGACGTGCCGAAACGCCGCGGGTGATGCGTCACCACCACCTCGTCGATCGTGCCCCCCACCCAACTCGCCAGCGCCGGAATGAAGCGGTGCATTTCGCCATAAAGGTGCACGTTCCGGATCACCTCCCGGCGATAGACCTTGAGGGTACACCCATAGTCGTGCAGGTAGACCCCCGTGATCTTGCTGATCAGCCAATTCGCCAGCATCGAGGGCAGCCGCCGCGTCAGGAACTTGTCCTTCCGCTCCTTGCGCCAGCCGCTCACCACGTCGAAGCCCTGGTCGAACCGCTCCAGCAGGCGCGGGATATCGGCGGGGTCATTCTGCAAATCGGCGTCGAGCGTCACCACCGCCTCCCCCTGCGCGGCGTGGAAGCCAGCACTGATGGCGGCGGTCTGCCCAAAATTGCGGCGGAACCGGATCAGTTTCAGGCACGGTGTCGTCTCCGCCGCCTTCGCGAGTTTGGCCCAGGTGCCGTCAGAGCTGCCGTCGTCCACCAGCAGAATCTCGTACGAGCGATCCAGGCCCGACATCACCTCGTGCAGCCGGGCCACCAGCGCCTCGACGCACTCCTCCTCGTTATAAACCGGCACTACAACCGAAACATCCACGCGGCAGCTCCCTTTCCAGATCGACCGAAAATCGAAAGGCCCCATATTGGTCGCACCCGCCCCCAAAGGCAAGACGCCGCAATGCAGGATTGATTTTCCCGCCCCGAACCGCTAGACGGTCAGCCCGGCACTCATGCAGAACAGCTTCTACTCCGAATTCGACATGGCGGTCATCGGGAACCGCTATCCCGACTATCGCTCCATCTTCCAGGTCGGCCGCGACCGCATCATCTATTCCTCCGCCTTCCGCCGCCTCCAGGCCAAGACCCAGGTCTTCTCCGTCGGCGAATACGACTTCTACCGCACCCGCCTCACCCACTCCATCGAAGTCTCCCAGATCGGCCGCTCCATTTGCGGCTACCTCCTCAGCAACAGCCCGCACCAGTCCGCCAGCTTCCACCTCGATTCCGACCTCGTCGAATCCGTCTGCCTGGCCCACGACCTTGGCCACCCACCCTTCGGCCACGCCGGCGAGCGCGCCCTGCACGACGTCATGGTCGACTACGGCGGCTTCGAAGGCAACGCCCAGACCCTGCGCATTCTCACCGAGACCCTCTTCGCCCGCGACGACCGCCGCCGCGGCATGCGCCCCACCCGCGCCCTCATGGACGGCATCCTCAAATACAAGACCCTCCATCACGAACTGAACGATCCCCTCAACCACTTCCTTTACGACGAACAGGCCGACTATCTCGACTTCGTCCACGACGACTGGAACATCCGCGCCGCCGTCGCGCCCGGCAAAGAGCGCGACGCCCAGCGCAGCATCGAATGCCAGATCATGGACTGGGCCGACGACACCGCCTACTCCCTCATGGACCTCACCGACGGCATTCGCGCCACCTTCCTCACGCCCAAACGCATCGAACGCTGGGCCGCCGACAACCAGATCGAAGGCGACGACGCCGATTCCATCGAATTCGTCATCAAGGCCATTCACGATGGCGACATCGACCGTGCCTTCAGCGCCCAGGTCGGCGAATTCATTCAGGCCTGCTCGTTGGTGAAGCGCGACCATCCCATGGCCACCAAGACCCATCGTTATGCTTACGCGCTGGAGGTCGATCCCCGCATGGCTGGCCGCGCCAAACTTTATAGTCGCATGGCCGTCGGCCTCGTCTTCCGCACCGCCGAATTGCAGCAGCTCGAACACAAGACCCGCCACATGGTCACCCGCGTCTTCCAGGCCCTGGTCGAAAACTATATTGGCAATCCCCGCCACGCCCTGGTCCTGCTGCCCGAGCGCCGCGAGCGCGCCATGCAGCGCGAAGAGGATCCACGCAAGAAGGTCCGCTTGCTTTGCGACTATCTCGCCGGCATGACCGACGGCTTTGCGATTCGCAGCTATCGCCGTCTCTTCGACCCCAACTTCGGCTCGATTGTCGATCTAGTTTAGACAGACCCTCCTGGGCGGCGAAGCCGTTTTGGACTGCGGCGGCTTGACGCCGCTTTGAGATCGTTGCCAACGCATCCAAGCCCTTCTCCTTGGCGTAGCGCAAAGCGGGAGCAGGATGCTCCCGCCACTATGGTGGGCGCAGCGCCTGTTCTGATGCGAACGCACAGAGTAGCGGGAGCTTCCAGCTCCCGGGCCCCGCTTCCCGGCTATTTCGTTCCGGGGAATTGAGGCCGTGTGTAATACAGGCCAAGGTATTACTATGAAAGTGACCACCAAAGGACAGGTGACAATTCCGGCGCGCATTCGCGAATATTTGGACATTGGGCCGCACAGCGAAGTCGACTTCCGCATCAGCGGCGGATCTGTCGTTCTCGTCAAACATCAGAAAGCGGACCCACCCGAGGAGCCGTTTTCCGCTTTGCGCGGCGTCCTTAAAGGGGCCCATTCAACCGCAAGCTGGATGCGAGCGACCAGGGGCGCCTGATACGAGTCATCGTCTACACCCATTTTGTCATCAACGCTTTTACGGATGACCCTCAGTGGCCCGATTCTTGGAGTGAATCCTTCTGGGCGGCGAAGCCGTTTTGGACTGCGGCGGCTTGACGCCGCTTTCAGATCGTTGCCAAAACATCTTGGCGCTCTTCTTTGGCGAGGCGCAAAGCGGGAGCAGGATGCTCCCGCCACTATGGTGGGCGCACCACTTTCCCACTTCGGGAGGACAAAGTAGCGGGAGCTTCCAGCTCCCGGGCCGCTCCTGCTGGAGATGCGCCAAGACTACGTCCGCAGCCGGGCTCGTATAACTCCCTCCAGAGGCGGGCAGGCGCCCCTCCATTCCATACCGGATTCTTTGAACTGGAAGGGCGGAGTTACACGGACGTGAGTCCCCCCGTTTGTGGGACAACGTCCCTCCTCACGGGGGACGCCATCAACGCCTGGAACCACGTCCTCTTGCCGGCGGAACCGCTTTGAGGTCTTTCTAAAGCATCCAAGCGCTTCTCCTTGGCGCAGCGAAGCAAAGCGGGAGCAGGATGCTCCCGCCACTATCATGAGCGCACCGCTTTCCCGCTCCGGGAGGGTCAACGACCGGGCAAGGTGGTCGCGCGCGAGCTATGGCGCTACGCAAAGATTTGCCGGGTCAGCAACGCGATGCGGCCCTATCTTGAGGCGGTCGGATAAGTGCAGCGGCATTCAGCGTAGCCGCATCGGTTCGAACCCGCCTGTTGAACCTTTCGCGGGAACAAAATCTGTCCGGCTCGGGAAGCCGAGCCGCTCCTTCCGCACGCTGAAAGCTGATCCATGCCTTTCACCAATGCGCCCGCACTTACGTCACGGACTCCACCAAAGCACCATGCCAAGTAGGAAAGCGACATGCGCGCTCACGAAAACAGCAACAGCATCTTCCCAGTTCGAACGGCGCTCACACTTGGCTCCGCGGAGCTGGGGCTCCCCTCAGCAGACCTTCCGTGCTGAGATCCTCGTCGATATCCGGCCAATGAATCCCGTATCCGCCGCCACAAAGCTCCCATCGGTCACGCTGCTGCTGAGTGGCGTTCAGGAGTCGCGGAAACCACGACAGCGGCACGGTGATGGTCCTTCCGCACATAAGGTCGGCGCTCAACCTATCAGCGTCGCTTCGGATCGCCTGAACTCGATCGTCAGCCCTGCGCGTCAAAGTATCCATTTGATGTTTCCAGAAGTTGTCTGTTGTGGTCTCGAATATGACACGGAGGCCCCGGGTTTGGAAGACAGACCAGCTTGCGATCGATCTGACGATCTGCGGGCTCGTGTAACTCGCCCCTCCAAGTCAAAGCCCCATTCCAGAGTAGCGCGAGAGATCGTGTAGTGTAAGCTCCAGGTTCTTCACTTGACCGCAAGTGTCGAATCGCACAACTCTCCATATCAATCATGTGTGCTGGGATGTTGTGAAGTGCAAGGCTTACTCGTCAGAGTTGCGGTTGATTCAACAGCCGGCGAGTGGAATGGACCGGTTGATCCGGAGACTAGGGAGTTCGTCTATGTTCCGATCCCCGAACAACCCGAGAGGGTGCGGCCCGGACATGAGCGCAAATACGCCGAATGTGAACCTGCTTTGCGGCAGATGGGTCTGGGATTGCCTTCATGGCTTGCGCCGAGTAGACCTATGCACCTCGACCCCGATTTTGAGAACCTGACCTATGGCGACTGCACACCGCGGGGAAATCCAATACGATCTATGCAAGATGGCGATTTTCTGGTTTTCTATGCTGGTCTTCGTTCGGTTCGGCCACCCGAAAACCTTGTCTATGCCATTATTGGATTCTACGAAGTGGCTGAAGTTGTGACCGCTGAGGATGTGCCCGAATGCAGGTGGGGTGAAAATGCTCACACCCGCCGACTGGAAAACCGTGGTGACGTTATCGTGCGAGCAAAGCCAGGGCGTTCGGGGCGTTGCACCCGTTGCATACCGATTGGGGAGTACCGGAACAGCTCTTATCGCGTCACACCTGCCCTGCTCGAAAGGTGGGGTGACATAAGTGCCAACGACGGATTCATCCAACGAAGCGCAGTACTTCAGCGCTTTCTGCATTCGGACCGGTTCATGGAGTGGTTTCGTGGGCAAGACGTTGTTTTGGTCGAGGATAATTCGCAATGAAATGCTACGTTTACAAAATGACAGCAGATAACGGTGGGGCACCCTGTATTGAAGACGGGCTGCTCAGTCTTGCCATCTGCAAGCCGGATATCCGAAGCACGGCTTTACCGAATGCCAACAATTGGCTGTTTGGCTTCGGCGGCAAAGATCTTGGACGACGATTGATCTATATCGCAGAGGTTACAGGCAAGGTGGAGTCTGGTGGTTACTACCGACAACCAGAGTATGCATCCAGGAAAGACTGCATCTATCGTTGGGATGGCAGCCGATATGCTTGGAAGCAGGGCGCTTGCTTCCATCTGGACGGCATCGAGATCGATAGTGACATCGGAGATGCAGCACTGGCCGACAAAGGACATGTTCTGCTCAGCACCAACTTTCGATATCTCGGGGGGACACGTTGGGAGATTACGAGCACACGACTTCCAGAGATCAACAAACTTCTTGATGAACTCCGGAGGAAACATCGCATCAGCCATTCGGAGACGCTTCTCGAAGAACTGCGTAGCGTCAAGTGCCAAGTGTGGGCAACGGCGCCAATTATGCCCGCGCAACCATCTAGTCCTGTCGACCACTGCTCTTGTCTAAGCAATGACGAGGGCTCGGCTGAAGTGTGCAGCAGATGAAGGGGCGAGAACTATCACGCAAGGCAAATCCTCTTCGGCTGACAAGCTTCTACGCCTGCCACCGCAGATATATACGGGTCATCTGCCCGTCGGCCCCTGACTGCCCCTTGATGCCTCAAGCGAACACAATGTGTACGTATCGGGGTCGCCTGTTCCTTTAACAATGGGCCTCGCGGAGATTTCGGTCGTCGGTGCAGCCTCAATGGTCCGGCAGGCGGCCCCCTCGCCGCCCATCGGCTCCTTGCCTACTGAGCACAGATCCCGGTCGGAATCCAGGGTCACGTATACCCCTTATCCTTTAAGTCCCATACTAGACCGGCCTGTTGGGCATTCGACATCCGCCAGAAAATATCCGCTTTCCTTTCTGACGTACGCCAAATGTCCGTCGCGGAAGCGTAGGGTGGATTGATGAATACCTGACTATGGCGAATCTGCGTCATCGCATATGTGATTGTTAGGCGCTGAACAACGAAGGGAGCAAGAAAGGGCATGCTGTACAAACTTTCGAGGACAAGTGATGGTCCAGGCAACTTGGAACCTGTCGCGTTCCTGGACTTGCCGGACCTTCAGAAACGGGAGAAAGACCTGGAGAACCTTCTTGCCGAGCATCTCCTGGACATTCTCTTCGAGGTCGCAGCGCTTCTCCCAATCTTCCAGCAGCGAAGTCTACAAACAGAGGCGGACGTCTATGCTGTTAATGAGTTGGGTGATCTCGTGGTCTTCGACCTAAAGCGAGGCCTGGCGGACGAGGAGTCCATTCACCAAGCAATCCGTTCTGCACAGGACGCGGGTCGCTGGTCGTTCTCAGAGATTGAGCGGCGCTACCTTGCATACACGGCCGAGAAAGGTCTCCCGGCTACGCCGCTCAAGGATGCTCACCAAGAAGCGTTTCAGATCGAGAAGCCGCTTCAACCTTCGCAGTTCAACCGCCGCCAGCACCTTTATGTGGTCGGTAGCGCTGCGAACGACGGACTGATCGCGGCAGTTGAGTGGTGGAAGCGCCAGGGCCTTTCGGTAGACTTCATTCCGTATAGAATCTACGCGATCAGCGGGCAATCGTATTTCGAGTTCTTCTCACTTCCCTACGACCGCCATCGCAATCCCACAGCCGTGAATGGCGTGCTGTTTGATACGAGCCGAAGATGGGATGAAGACGCCATTTGGACGATGATCGAGAAGCGCCGGGTCGCTGCGTATCATGACGCAAAACACGTCGTCAGGTACCTCAATACGAAGGATATCGTGTTCTTCTACCACAAAGCCATTGATGCTGAAGCCCGCTCAGAGAGCCCGCGGATTAAGCTTCTCCACCAGCAGGGCAAGCATTGTCGCGTGAGTCTCGGCGTCACAGACCCCGACAGGACCCAGCACCTGTTTGTATCGCGCAATCCCGGCCAGGATCTTGTGCAACTCGATCCACAGACGATCCTCGACAGCGTGGAAGAGGGTTACGATATGGCCCGATACGTTGCGTGTTCATTCCCCCATGCGCGCAACATCAAAAAACTCATCCGGGCGTTTTCCAACAAGAAAAACTTGGCGTTTGAAGAAGTAGTCAACAGCTTCGGCGTCACCAATCTGAGCTTCTTTCACTCCAGCAACACCGAGGCGCTGGGTGAGTCATTCGGCATCGAGGTCCTGGAATCGATCGAAATCGTACTGGAGGAGATGGCGGCGCTGCCGCTTGTCACGCTGCTCTTGTCTGGGGTCTCGCACGAGTTGTTCGCACTGACGCTCTATCGGAAGGGGGCACCGGTCGAGGACCCGTTTTCTATTCCAGGCTCAAGATCATGGATGTACGGGTTCAGGACGACGATTCGCACCGGGCAGGTTGTGAAGTGCGTCTTCCTCACTCATCTCTCCGCGACCCGGGGACTCAGCAACGACCACTTGACGACTTTGGGGGAGAACCTTTCGCAGATTGTTTGAGAGCCGGGAACAGACTGCCGGCCGCTCCACTGTCGCGCCGCACCGGAAACCGACAATTCGAGATAGGAACTAAAGAAATGTCATTCATGCTGTACGAAGTTCTCAAGCAGGGAGGGATTGAACACCTCCGCTTTGCCGGGGAGCACTACGCTCTTGCCGGGAACAACATCCTGAAACAACTGTGGGAGAGCAAAGATCGCCCTTTCAACCAAGGCTGGCATGTATCGGCCAACGAGATGATCGCCCATTTGACGTGCCGCGCGCATACAGCAGAGACGCGGCGGCTCCTGGCTGATGCCTCGCCAAACACACCAAACAGAATCGAGATCATTGAGATCCGGGATATCTGGGCATTCACCCTCGGAGACGACCAGACTCTACAGGCGTGGTGGACGCCTCTGATGCTGAACATTCGCGGGGTCCTGCATCGTGACGGAGTCCATGACATACCTGCTGAGGAGCGGCGGGCCATGATTCATGACATTCGAGATCCAGAGTACTCCCCGGAATGCAGGGAGTTTCTCTACCTGCTGGGCGATGATCGTGGCTGGAGCTGGGGCATGTCCGGACGCACAAACGCTGCATACCTGGAACCGCAAGTGCGAGACTATTTCAGGGAATACTTTTGAGGTGTTTTGGGGCGCCTCCAGATTTGTGTAGATAGCCCCTATTGATCCGAATCAGACTTGCCGACGGGATCGGCGGCCTGAAGGCCCCCCTCGGCTTCCACCTTAAAGGCGGGACTCTGACCTGAATTCCGGTCCGTCTCTCCGCGAGCTTTACGAATCTCGGAGAGAGGCCGCACCATGTTCGGCGCTTGCTTGATGTTCAACCCAAACCCTGCGGGATCTCCGCAATGCCACGCACGCTCGACAGCACGTCAGAGTCCCCGCCTGAGAGCTCGCCACGGCCATTCTCGCCGTTCACCCCACCATAAAGCCGAGTGGCACTAAGATAGGACAGCGGCTCAGCGAGCACGTGAGTCGCCGCGTTGCGGCACAACGTGCCACTCACGCGGACGCCTCGCCCCACCTTTTCGCACAAGTGTCTGATGGGTAGGGCGAACCGTCCCCGGTGAGCCGCGCAGGCGCCGCCCGAAATCGATCCCTATTTTGTGCCATTTCACCATAAAGCCGGAAGCGACCAGGTTCCCCCCCTTCGCGAAGTTCGATTCGCCTGCCCTATCTCCTCCCACACGATATGAGAATCATGCTAAAGAATTGTAGAGGACATGACGTACTCCATATGTCCTTCAGAAAGGAGTACAGTGGGGTCATGAAGCGAACGAGTACCCAGTTTGCACGGCTCATCGAGCTGGATCGCCTGATCCGGGAGGGCAGCTATCCCAACTGCCTGACCTTCTCCACGGAATGGGAGGTCTCGCAGAAGACGATTCAGCGCGACGTCGACTTCCTGCGGGACGCTCTGAAGGCGCCGTTGGCCTACGATCGGGTGCGCAAGGGCTTCTATTACACCGAGGAGAACTGGTTCCTGCCGGCGCTGGCGCTGTCGGAGGGTGAGCTGATGGCGCTGTTGATGAGCCTGCGCATGTTCGAGGCCTGGAAGGGCAGCCCGATGGAGCAGCATCTGCGCTCGATCCTCGATAAGCTGCAAGCGCTTCTACCCGGCGGCGTGTCGGTCCAGCCAGACCTTCTATTCTCGCAGTTCAGTTTCAAGGCGCCACCGGCCAAACCGGTATCGGAAGAGGTCTGGCTGCCAGTCATTCGCGGCCTGACGACAAAGTGCACGCTCCGCATCCGGTATCGAGGTTTTGAACAGGACAAGCCAAAGGAATGGAACTTCCGGCCGTACCACCTCGCGAATCTTCAGGGCGAGTGGTACGTCTTCGGTGCGGCGGAGAGCCATGACGACATTCTGCAATTGTCCATGCCCCGCATCCAGAAAGCCACGCTGACGGACGAGCAGTTCACGATACCCGCCTCTTTCGACACGAGGAAGCTGGTCGATGGCGCCTTTGGCCGCGCTGTGTCGGGCGGTGATGAGTTCGACGTGGAATTGGTCTTCTCCCGCGATGTCGCGCACTGGGTCACGGAGCGGCAATGGCATCCGAAGCAGAAGACGAAAGTGCTGCGGGACGGGACTGTGAGCTTGAAGTTCAAGGCCCGGGGCATGGTCGAAGTGTTGCGCTGGGTCCTGGCCTGGGGTGGCGATGTCACGGTGCGCAGGCCGGAGGAGTTGCGCAAGGCGGTGAGGGCAGAGGCGAGGCGGATGCTGAAGGCAGGGACCGCCAAGTGATGCATCGCGATAGTCATGATTGGGGTTGTATCCAGGGAGATAAGGAGAAACAGATGAGAACAGTACTGACTTGGTTCGGGCCTTATTCGATAAGGGACATCCTGACTGCAGAGGACCGGGAAGAACGGCTTGGTCGCTCAGGGGTGTACATTTGGGAGGAGGAAACGCCCGATGGATTCAGAGTGGCCTACATCGGCAAGGCCGAGAACCTTTGGAGACGTCAACTTGAACACTACTGGTACCAACTCGGGAGCGCCTATTTGCTCCCAGGCCGCTACCGTGAATGTGGAGAGGATTGGGGCTTGGACCTTTCTTCCCCCAAGGTTCAAGAAACGTTGTTTGACCTGGACCAGTTTAGCAAGCTGGTAGCGGAGAACTTCGCATATATCAACAGCGTTCGTATTCATCTGGCCTTCACGGACGACACCAAGGTCGTTGAGGCCAATCTGATCTATGATCTACAGCCGAAGGCCAACACACGAGGCAAGAAGACACAGCCTGCGACAGTGGTCGAGTTCGAACACCATGACAGGAAATGGACGGAGGATCGCACGGAAGTAGGCGGCTGAGAGGCATTGCGTTCGTGCTGCCGGCCTCGGGGACAGGGAAGCGCCGGGGAAAACGTCGGGGAAGAGTCAACCTTACGTCTTTGGCTCGCTGCCCCTTTCGCGTGTTTCGCGGGCTTCGTGGTTCGGACCACCGCGTAGCGGGTGTGTTGATTTATTCGGCGCGCGGGCGGAATATCCAAGCACCAGCGCGCCTTCGAGAACCCGCACCAAAATTTGGAGTGCGCTTTCTTGAAAGCGCTTTTTTCCGGGGGTTCTTGAACCCCCGGG